>NZ_JTKZ01000828.1:0-45093 GCF_000799035.1 Delftia sp. ZNC0008 | reverse complement strand
ATCCCACTGGCTGCGGACGTGGCCGCGCAAGCCGGTCACGCGGCCCGCCCCCGAGGCGCGGACTGCTACGCGGGCGCGGATGTGGCCGCGCAGGCCCGTGATGCGACCGCCGCCCTCGACAGTGACGGGCGGCGGTGTGCTTCCATCGTCGCGCCCGAACACCAGCGGCACGGGACTGCCCGTGTGCGGCGCGGAACGAAAGAGCAGCCTGGTGCCCTCTGTCATGACAGGGCCACCATGCCGAGCTGGACCAGGCCGCCCGTGTAAAGCATCGGCGATGACTCGCCCTCGGGCGTGGCGCCGCCGACGACGCGCAAGCCGCCGCCGTGGTCCATGTCCGTCACATCGCAGCGCGCCAGCACGGCGCCATCCGCCGCACGCCACTCGGCCCACCTCGGCAGGCCGTTGGACTGCACCATGGCGCCTGCAGGCGTCTCAACATACAGCACCAGGCTGCTGCCGATGATCGCGCCGCTGGGCTTGGCCAGGACGATCTCGGCCTGGGGCGCATCCGCATGCGGGTCCGTGATCAGCGCCGGCCTGGCTGTCGAGAAAAGCGCCAAGCTGGCCCGGCCTGGCCCGGTGTCTGCGCGTGTCAGCATCGCAGCCAGTTGCGCCAAGGCCGTCGTTTGCGTGATCTCCCAATCGCTGGCTGGCGCGCTCATGGCATCAGCTCCATTCCGCCCGTGACCAGGCTCAGGTTGTCGGCGATGACCGCGCGGTAGTTGTGCTCGTAGTCGTGGGCGATGACCGTGTAAGCGTGTTCGGTCTCGATGTACTGGAAGTCGTAGGCCCCGGTCGCTGCGTCGCTCCACTGCTGCTGGACGACCATCAGATCGATGTCGCGGAGCAGTGTCACGCGCCGGCGCAGCGGCACGTCTGCAGGCGACGCATCGCGCTCGACCGTGCCACGAATGCGGCCGTTGGCTGCCCTGTCGAACAAATAGTTGGTCCTGGACTTGCCTACAAGCCCGAGGAGAGTTTCGCCAGTCGGTGGCATAGCGCCGCCAGGTGAAGCTACGACAAACCCGGAAGACAAGGCTCGGCCTGCGACGCGGTTGAGCAAGATGGTCGATGCCTGGGCGCTGAGAGGCAATGAAGGCACAGCGAACGGCCCCGTGTACTCTGCGCGGGGGCTGAAGCAGACATCGTCGATCCAGCCGAGCCATCGGTCCGAAGAAACGCCATTGAACTGCTGCATACCGAGCGCGATGCTGCCGCTGGCAAACGCCGCAGGCCCTGCCGGACTCGACCCGGTAAAAGCCGCTTCGCCGTCCACGAACATCGTGTATATCGATCCCGCACGGACGAGCGCAAGGTGCACCCAGGTGTTGGGCTGCACGGCCCGCCCGGTACCAGGATTGAGCGTTGCCGAACCGTTGGTCGCATACAGCACGTACTTGCCGTTATAGACGCCGATGTTGGCCCGATTGTTGAGGTCAGAGCCGAGCTGAAGCAAGTGCGACCAGGTGGTTGCTGTCGGCCCCGTGAAGTACGACCATGCTTGTAGCGTGAAGTCCCCGCCTCCATAGCTGAATCCGTCGACCTGGATGCGGCTTGTATCGTTGCCTGCGAACCATGAAGCTGCGCCGAACCGGGCTTGTGCAGTGCTGCGGGCAGCTGACGAGCCGCCGTACTGGACAAGTTGAGCACCACCGAACGCCAGGTTGCGTGGCACCGAAGTATCTGCTTCAAAGTCGATGAGCAATTGCACAGCCTCGTTGGTTGGCGTGCGCGGAAAGCCCATGGCGCTTGCAGTCAGGGCTCGCGGGCCGGGCCATGCGATACCCCAGTAGCTGCATGCAGTGGTCCACAGCGCGCCATCGTCGGACCATTGCAGGGTCGCCATGAGAGAAAAGCGCAGCGGGTTGGCAGACGAGCCGAGGCGGATGTCTGTCACGTCCTGCGGCGACGCTCCAAAATCCCAGATCAACGTCACCCCGCGCGGCAGGCTGACCGACGAGACAGCCGAACCATCTGACAGCGCGGCGACGTTGGCGCCGTTGCTTGCCGTGAGCGTGGCTGAAGCATCCACGCGCGTTGTTCCGGCGAGAAGCTGGAACTCTGTCAGTTCGATCACCGCGCCGTTGTCGTAGGGCTCCATGCCCCAGGCGCGCCAGTAGCGATGTGCTGCCATGGTGTCAGCGCCAAGGCCCGGTCACGTCAATGAACAAGACGCTAGTGTTGCCGCTCGAAGAGGTGTTGTCGAAGTTGCTGCCGCCCGCGCCGTGCACTGCTACCAGAGTTTTTCCAGTGAGCGCACCCGTGCCGGGAACCTTGTCGCCATAGCGGAAGCTGTCGTAGCCGGCGGACTGCAGCATTTGATAGGACCCTGGGATCTCCGCCCTTGGCAAGTAGTTGTCAGTAGTAGAGATGACGCGTCGCGTCAGGTAGAGGCCGCCATCGATGGGGTTTGGAAATGCACCGTGAACGTTGGTGATGCCGCTAATTTGGGTAGGCGAGACACCCCCCGCTCCCCACACATTGAGCTTGTGCAGCACGCACGACCCAAGCCCCGAGTACGCGCGCGCGCACGCAGAAATCCCGGCCGAAGTGGAAGACAAGCAGTTGTCGTACTGGGAGTAGCTGGTGCCTGAAGTTGAGTAGTTGAGCAAGCAAGCGTATGCATCGCCCGATGGCCGTGTTACGACAGGATCACCGAACGCGCGGATATTCCCGATCTGCCGATTTGCAGCGTTGGCAGTGCCTGGCAGCGTTGAGATGTAAAAGAATCGACTGTCTGCCGCGAAAGCCCAGCCCACAGGATTGCTGTTGGCCGTGCTTGCCTTCGGCCAGTAGCCGCCGCCGCTTTGCTGGCTATCGAGTGGAAATAAGCCAGTGCCTGTGTTCGCATCTTGCATGGTCTCGAACCCGCGAACCCGCGCCCACTGGGCGCTTGTGTCATCGACGCGCAGCAGCATCTTGCTCGACTGCGGGTCCGCGCTCTGGTAAACGGCGATGTTCGTGCCTGTGTACGCCTTGATCCAGCCAGCTGGTGCCATCTTGATCGTGATCGTTCCCGTGTATGTGCCATCGGGCAGCGTCGTCGCAAAGCGCACCACGCCGGCCCCCACGGCCGTCACTTTCTGCTCGCCGTTGTGCCCGGCCCAGCCGGCCGGGCCACCAGCCACACCGGCAACAAGGATCACGGAGTCCACGATGGCGCTGTGCTGCCCGGGAAACGCAGCTGTGGCCACGCCGCCCAGGACCGTCAGCGACGTGAGCGTCTTGGTGTCAAAGCCGGTCACCAGCAGCGCGTCGAGCAGGGCGATGTACGAGCCGACGGTGCCGCTCAGCGCAGGGGCGCCGCTCATGGTGCTCAGGAAGTGTTTGACGGAGGTATCAACAGGGGATGCCATGGATGTGCTCTCTGAATTGATTTAGAAGGAGGCCTCGGGCGCGCGGCCCACGTCGCCGCGCTGGACAATCCAGCAACGGTCATCAATGCCTGCTGGGCTCGAAGGCTGCGTGCAGCGGACCATGTCGATTGCGGCCTCCGCGCCTATCGTGTCGATGAACACCACATTGCCCGAGACCCATCCCGCGCCCCAGCCCTCGGCACGCACACGCATGTAGGGCGCACCGGCCGCGCTGTTCATGGGCGCGAAGTCCACGTTGAGGCTGCCACTGGCGATCTGGCCCAGGTGCTGGCCAATCAAGTCAAACGTGCTGCCGTCTTGCCGGATGCGCAGCGCCCATCGCTCGGTGATGGCGCCGAGGTTGGAGACCTCGATAGGGAAATCGTTGTGCCGGTATGTGGCCGTGGCCTCGCCCTTGGAAGGGTCCAGGCCGTCATACCAGGTCGTGCCGTTCCAGCTCGCCTGGTCGTACACGCGGGAGACGCGGGCGAAGCGGTCGCCGAAGCGCAGCGCGGTCGAGAACACGGCCCCAGCAGGAAAGGCATAGCCCACGGGCTGCGTGAGCTTGACCTTGCCGTCGATGCGAACCTCTGCGATCTGCCGGTAGACCTCGGTGCGGCCGATGACTTTGACGGCGGCTGGGTAGCCGGCCAGGTCGGTGAATTTGACGGTGCCGGCGTCCAGGTCGGCGGTATAGCCCGTGCGGATCTCTGCGCCCGTGGCCGCGTCCAGCACTTGGACGAAGGACAGGCGCTGATGGCCCAAATTGAACGTCTGCCCGACTTCAGGGACGAACTGGACGCCGCCATGCGTGGTGCCGATGACGCACGTGTCACCAGGCCGGGCGAACGCGACGCGGCCGTCAGAGGGAAGCGCGGCCGGGTCGATGCCCATCAGCGTCACATCCACAGGCAGATAGATGTAGCTCACAGCGCTGTAGCGCAGCGTCGTCGGGTCCACCGGCCACGGCCGCCAGATGCGGCCTGGCTGGACGGCGCCCACATCGGCTGCGCTGTACCACCACTCGGCCTTGTCTTCGGCTGTGAGGCTGGTGTCGAGCACGAAGTCGCCGAACATGAGCTGGACGCCGCCACGGCTGAAGTCGACGCGGCCCCACATGTGCGAGCCCGTGATGTTGCCCTGCGCGTCGACGTTGGCCGTCAGCGTGTTGCCGCGCGTGTCCACCACCGTCAGCACGAAGCCGCCCGCGCCGGCCCGCAGCGGTGCCGCGTCCGTATTGAAAAACACGCTTGCGGTGGACCATTGCCCGGCCTGTGTCCACAGGCTCTGCAACTGAAAGTCCGTGGCCCCGGACCCACCCACGACATAGTCATACATGCCGACTGTGCCGGCCGCATAGTCGATCTTGCCGCTGGCAATGCCAGGATCGGTATCCGTGCGGCCGCGATAGATCACGCCCTCGAAGTCGACGTATGTCTGGCCCATCCAGCGAAACTGCACGCTGCCCGCGACGACGCGCTGTGACGTGTAGGGGCACAGGTCCATCGTGACCTCGGCAGGCTTGTATGTCTCGCTGTGGCTGTGCGGTACGCCGGCCCCGACGCGGTACCGCGCGACGATGCTGGAGCCCCCGAGCATCTCTTCCCCGACGCTTGCGGTCCCATATTCGCCGCCCTTCCGGCCGTTGTCCTGCCAGACGCCCGAGCCATCGCCCACCGCCCGCGAGAACTGTTTGGAGTCCTCGTAGTCGCTGCGGTAGGACTCCGTCTTGCGGTCGAACTCGATCATCTTGAGCGAGACCTGCTTGCCCGCATAGTCCACGGTGCCCAAGGCTGCGGCGAAGCGTCCTGCGCCGTCGTCGGTTACCGTCTTGATAGAGACCAGGCGGTTGTCGGCCGTGGTGCCACTCTGTTCAGAGAGGCTCGCGCTGCTGCCGTTTGTTGTTGTGACCGCCACGGGGCGGAGGATCATCTCGTAGGCCATGGGGCGTCCTATACGTATGCTGCACGAATGGCGATGTTTTGACCGGGCGACTGCGGCTCTTGCCATTCCGGCGTCGCTTTGAAGATGTAGTTCACGTCTGCGGTCTTGCTCGACGTCGTGGTGGTCAAGTTGCCGCCGGCGGTCTGGCTCACTGCCCGCGCGACGCACCACTCGATTTGCAACGTCCCGGCCGCAGGCTGCTGCGCAAGGCTGAAAGCGGCAATCCCTGTGGCGTCGGGCCCGGCATTGATGAACTCCGTCACAAGCGTTTCGAGCTGGCAGTCGACCTGCAGCTCAGCGCCGGGGTCTGGCATGAAGCTCGGCCGCAGCAGTACCGTGCGGCTGTGGTAGTCCACAACGCCCGTCGCGGCGCCCGCGAGCTTGCCCGCGCCGGCTTCTGTGACGGTCCGCACCTCGCCGCCGCTTGTGTACTTGACGACCAGGGTGCCCGGCACAATGCGGTCGTGCTTTGTCGCCTCGTCCTGGCCGCCCACAACCCAGCAGTACTCGGGGGGGCGGATGGCTGCGCCCTGGTGGGCGCGGTTGGTGTACGACACGCGGGCGCCATGGGTTAGTGCGATGGCACTGCCAATGTCCGGGATGGACTTGAGCGTCGCGCTGATGCTGCCTGTGAGGTAGTTGACCGCGCCGCCGCCCGCCCCCACCAGCTTGCCGTTGCCGTCATCGGTCAGGGTGTAGCGCTGGCCCAAGGCCCAGAAGTCGATGAAGATCGTGCCGGGCTCAGGCAACGGGTTGCATTGCCAGACGAAGGTCAGGCCCGCGCTGGCTTCATCGATCACATATCGCTGTGTATGAGGCGTGATGCCGACCTCCACACGGCGCGGCGCCTCTGCGAGCAGGACCGTGCGGCGCGCGGCCGGCATCTGGTCGACCGATGCAACTTCCGAGCGGCTGTTGGGCACGACCTGGGTGTAGATGCTGGCGAGCTGCAGCCAGGCGTCATTGATCTGGCTCGCCACGGTCAGACGAGTGGCGCTGTAAAAAAGGCCCGAGTCGCTGTAGACGGTCTCGCGCGTCAGCGTCTTGCCTGCGGCACGTGCGAAGGTGCGCGCTGCAGGCGAGCCCGGGAAGTCGTAGAGCAGGCCGTCGAACAGCTCGCACGTCGTGACCTGGGCCAGGAAGTCCACCAGCTGGCCACCTGAGGTCTCTGTGAACATGCGGGTCACGGTGTCCGTCGCTTTGATGCGAATGCGCTGCCGGCGCTCGCCGGCCTGGCCCTCGTTGTAGACCAGGACGAAGGTGCGCCCGATGGCCGGGGGCGGCATGCCAGGCCGCTGGAATATCTGGATGCTGCGCATCGTCGTGTAGTGGTTCTCAAGCAAGTAGCCAGAGAACTCACTGCCGGCAGCCATTCCCGATTCGATGCGCCTGGCGATATCGGCGCGCGTCGCAAAGGGGCTCTTGAGCGACAGCAGCGTGACAGAGACATTGGGGTCTGCAGGGGGCTCTGCCAGGATCACATTGCAGCCCATAAATGGCGTGCGATCCGTATTCCTGAGCACGCCGAAAACCTGATAAATCTCGACGCGGCCGGTAGTCCTGGTCTCTTCGGAAATGTCCGGGAAAATCTCGTTCGACCGGCCTGATGTGAGCAGTTGAGCGGATGGCGGGCCACCACCTTCGGGCACATCAGCCATGTTGGCTGATCGGGCAAAGCGAATGTCGCCAGCAAGCAAGGGCATTCTCAGATCTCCATGAACTTAAAGGACGGCACGTACTGCAGCTCTGCGGTGTGCTCGCCGTCGAGCAGGCGCCAGATGGGATCAGCCTGGAATTCCAGGAACAGCACGGCGCGGACAACGCCTCGGACAGTGAGCTGGAACGTCGAGCCAGGCAGCGCCTGCCAGGCACGGAGTTGGTCGCACAGCGCCCGGGGTATCCAGGCTTGAGAATCGCGGCCATCGAGCGTGATGGGCCGCCCGGCCTGGCGCAGGCCAACATGCACATGCAGCGCGCCGCTGGTGCTGTAGCGCGTCTCTGTGACGGCAGGACTCCATGCGTACTCATCTGTCCAGATGAGCCGGTCGGAAAGCTCAAGCGTCGTGCCTGCGCGGGTGAGCGTGATCATTGGGCCACTCCCTTGGCCTGGGCCAGCTTGCGCATGAGGTCAACTTCGGTATCGGCGCTTTGCTGACTGGTGTGGGTCGTCGTGCCACGCAGGAAGCCCCAGGGCTCGACACCGTTGATCGTGATGTTGTTGACGTATGTGTTGCCGCCCTGGCCAGGGGCTGGTGCTGGACCAGGTGCAGGTGCAGGTGCCGGGCCGGGCGCGGGCGTAGAGGGCTTGCCCTTTGACTGCTCCAGCATGTAGGCCGCTTCATGCTTACCGCTGTCGTCGTACTTGTAGTACTCGGCCATCTTGCCCAATGCTGATGCCAGCGTGCTGTTCCTGCCGCCCCACCGGATTTGTACGTCCGAGGCCTCGTAGGGCACGTCACCGTTTGCGTCGAGGAATTGCTTCGACAGCTCGACAGCGACCGCTTCATCAAGTCCGGCCTGCTTGAGGTAGTCGATGATCATCGCGCGCGTCCAGACGAACTGCGACTGCACATTGCCCTTGGCATCCGAGCTGAATCCGTCTTTGTTGCGGTACCCCGAGCCGATGCGCTGCACGCCTTCGCCCAGCTCCTCTGGCTTGTCGCCTTCGCCGGGCCGGCCATACTTTTCCTTGACGCGCTGCTGGTAGGCCGCCAGGGCGGCGTCCGCTTCCTTGACAGCCGATGCAACGCCCTTCCAGTCTCCGGCCATCGAGCCGCCTGCACGTCGGCTTGCATCCGCAGCGCTGCCGATGTTGTCGCGCACCTTGAGGACGCTCTTGCCAGCCTTGTCGACCTCCAGGTCGAAGCCACGGATGGCGGCTTCACTGCGGACCCATGCCGGTGCTATCCCGTTACCGGCCTCGATGGCGGCTTCCGCAGCACGCTTGAAGCCAGCAGACAACTCACGCGCGCTCGCCGTTCCGCTGGTGCGGATGACCTCATATGCTTCTTTTGAGGTAGCCGCCGTTTTCTTGAGACTCTCGTCGGATGTGATGCCCAACTGCTTCATCGCCTCGCGGACATCATCAATACCAGGCTTGATCTTGTTGATCGCGTCCTTGAGCTCATCGGCTTTCACCTTGGCCTGTTCAAGCAGGCCGTCGGCGACCTTGTCACCGAGTACCTTGCGCACCTGCTCAATCTGGGAGCGCACTGCCGACAGTGCCTTTTCTGAGTCTGCGGTGTTGATCGCCTTGGACAGAGACAACGACAACACGCGTCCAACATCCGCCCCCGTCTCTTTCAGACGGTCCAGGTTCTGGATGATCAGATGGGTATCGTTGATCGCACTTTGCGCCGCCTTGCCCATCCCCCCAGAAATCACATCGAAGTCGCCGCCGGCCCTGCGCACCGCTTCGCGCAAGCCCGCATCAATGATTTCCTTCAGGCGGCCAACGCCTTCCCACGTTTTGTCCAACGCACTGCGCGCACGCAGCTCGAAGTCGGACAGATCGATGTCCTTGAGCTGATTCGCCCACTCGTCGCGGAACTGCTTTGCAGTGATCTTTCCTTGCTGCAGCAACCCATCGAGCACCACAGCGGCATCACGTATGCCAGGGGCTGTGCTCAGGTCGAAGTCCTTGCCGATCTTGGAAAGTGCTTCGCTGGTTTTCCCGCCTTGCTCCATCAGGCGATCAAACGCCGTGAGCGCATCCGTAGCTTTGAAGCTGGTTTTTTCCAATGACGCGTTGACGTCTTCCACAGCTTTCTTGGGCTGGTTCGTTGCTGGGGGCGTCTCCAGCATCTTGCGAACTGCTGCATCACCTTCTTCCGCCGCACGCTTGGCGCGAAAGAACTCCTGAGCCAGTTCTGCTACCCCCAAGGCCAGGCCAATGCCCGTCAGCGACCGCAGTATCCTCAATGCAATCGCCATGCGCCCGCCAGCGGCAGCCGCAGCGTCCATCTGCACTGCTGCCGTGGCGCTGGCCACCCCAGCAGCCGTCATGCCGGCGCCGGCAGCACGCGCCCCGGTGGCCACGGCCCACAGCGTTTGCGCGGCATTGACAGCTTTCAGGGCCAGCAGCACCTTGACGCCCAGTTCGATGGCAGGCGCCATCGCCACCAATGCCTGCGTTGCCGTTTCCGCCATGGTGGCCAGTTGCAGGAAGGCATCGGCAATCTCCTTGGCCTTCTTCTGCAGCTCGCCGCTTTCCTTCATCCGTTCGAACTCAACCAGCAGCTCGCGCACCTTGTCGGTCAGCCAGTCGAGCACTCCGGCTTGCGCCACCATGTCAAAGAACTCGGCCAGCGCGTCCTTGGCATTTGCGACCGCACCCGCATAGGTGCGCATCAGCCTGTCGCTGGCACCCTCGTTCATGCGACCCAGCTCGTCGATGAGTTTGCTGATCACGTCGCGGCCCAGCAGTCCGGCCTCGCTCATGCGCTGCAGCTCGGGCACGGTTCGCCCTGTCGCCCGCGCAAGGGCATCCCATACCGGCACGCCGCGTTCGGCCAGCTGGAGGATTTCCTCTCCCTGCAGCTTGGTCTTGGTCCATGCTTGGCCCAGGGCAAGCGTCACGCCCGTCAATTTATCCGTGCCGCCACCCAGGTTAGCAGCGACATCTGCGATGGAGCGCATCTGCGCCTCGGTCGGCTTCATGCCGAAGGAGGTGAGCGTGACAAACGACTCGGTGAGTCCTGCCACATCGAATGGCGTGGAGGCGGCCAACTGCTTGAGCATCCCAAATGCTTGCGTTGCCGACTCGGTGCTGCCCAGCAAGTTGCTCAGGCGCACCTGGAGGTTTTCAAACTGGGACCCCGTCTCGACGACACTCTCTGCCAGTGACTTGAGTTGGCCGAGCCCGACCAGGGCTCCGCCCCAAGCCGCCGCCTTGCGCGCAGCATCGGCCATGGAGGTGCCCGTGTTCTGCGTGGCAGTGCCCAGTTGCTGGGTGGCATCGGTCGTTTTATCGGCCTCAGCGCGCAGTTGCCCTATGCGCTGGGTGAAGGCGGCTACGGCGGCAGCCTTGTCCGCAGGAAGAATGTCCGCCGAGTTGCGGATTTGCGCCAACGCCACCTGCAGTTCGTGCACGGCAGCCTCGGCCTGACGAACACCGCCCATGCCCAGCTTGCGAAACGCCTGCTCCAGGCCTGCAGGTGCCTGCACGCCATCCATGCCGAGCTTGCGCAGATCCTGCTCAAACGCCCGCGCCGCCTGGGCTGCATCTGCCTGGCTTTGCGCAATGCGCCGGGCGCTCTGTGCAGCGCCTTCAAGACCCTGCTGGGCCTGACGTGAGGCTGCGTCCACCTGCTTTTGCGCCTCGCTCAGGCTGGTGGTATCCAAGCCCAGCTGGCGGGCTACCTCGCGCGTCGTCTCCATGGCCCGGCGTTTGTCGCCCAGGGCTGCCGATGCCTTGCCGGCAGACTTGGTGGCACCGTCGTACTCGCGCTGCAGGGCCTTCTCTTCGTCAGCCGCCGTACGCGTAGCTGCCGCAGCTTGCGATTGACCCTCTTTCTGGGCTTGCAGTTGTTGACGCAGCTCGGCAATCGCCGATTGCGCCTGCGCCACTGAAGCCTTGTATTCGGACGTCGCACGTGTGGCTTGGTCGCTGCCGCTGCGCAGTTCGCTCAGGGCCTGCTGCATGCCCTTGATGTCGGCCTGAGCCGCCTGCACCGCTTGGCCCGCCTGGCGTTCGGCCTGTGCCAGCGCCTGGGTTTTTGCTGCAGCGTCAGGAAGAGCGGCAGCCAGCCGGTCCACGTTGGCGCTCGCCTGTTCGAGTTGCTGGCTGCAAGTGCGGCTTTCTGCGCCCAGGCTGCGCAGCGTATCTATGGCCTGCTGCTGCTGCGCCACGTCCTGGAGCTGGCGGGCGACCTCTGCCGCCTGGGCCTTGAGCTCGGCAGCCTCGGCGCTGGCTTCATCCAGGCCACCGGCCAGGCGTGAGAGGTTGTTCAATCCCTCGCTCTTGACGCCAATCGTGTAATCAACGCGCTTGTCCTGCTGGCTCATGATGTGCGGCGCTACGGCCCTCGTCCTCTTCTACAACCCTGTTTTGCCTTTGATGGCTGGCGCGGCCTTCCACCGCGCCAGCCCAATCACGCCATGCTGGTCTTGTAGTAGCGGCTGATGCTCGTGCCCACCTTGGTAGGGTCCATCAGCACCGAGCCCTCGACATCGAGCGCCCCGAAGCCCTTGCTGATCAGGGCCAGGGTCTTGGTGATGCCCTGGCTTGCGCGCCAGATCTCCACGAGCACGGGCTTGCCGCCATCGGCTTCGTTGAGTCCACCAAAAGTCAGCTCCAGCTCAGGCGCCTTGGACGTGAGGGCCTCGATGGCGGCGTAGGCGCCGTAGGTGTAGCTCGCCCACAGCTCGTCGCTGTTGGCGATATCCGTAGCGTCGGGCAGCAGGTAGATACCCTCCGGCCGCACCTCGTAGTTGCCTGCGGCCGTGACGGGAGTGGCCGTGGCCTTGTCAGCACCTTTTTTCAGGGTGACAGCCGTGGGTTGGATGTGCGCCAGGCGCAGCAGGCCGCCGAGGAAGGCGTGGTGAGGCTCATCGACCACGGCAGCGCCTTCGATGGCCTGGGTGGTGCCCAGCACGCTGCGCGCATAGTTGATCACGTTCAGGTCGGCCAGCTTGAGCTTGACCTTGACCTCCTTCACGCGCCGCACTTCTGCATGCGTGCCGCCACCCAGACGCGTCATGTCTTCCTGCGTCTGTACATCCTCGGTGTGCTCCAGGGACAACTCCAGAACGTTGCCGATGGGCATGGGGGCGATGGCCGCGCCGTAGGGGCGGGCATAGACCTGGCCCACATTCATGCTGGGCTTGTAGATTTGCTTGATGATTTCGGCCATTGCGGGCACTCCTATCGGGTGGGTTTGCGAAAGATCGTCTCGACCTGGAAGGCCGATGGGATGTACTGAAAGCCTGCGCTGTACTTGGCAGGTGGCGGTGTGATGAGCTCCAGCGTGCGGCTTGCACCTGGCAGTGCGGCTCCAGCGAGTGCACCCGTGACACGCGCCCCCAGCGTGCCGGCATCGAGCAGCGCGGCTTGGCCAGAGCGGGCATTGGAGACATTGCGCACGGCGGCGACCACGTACCAGCGGTGCAGCAGGCGCCACTGCACCCCCATCGCCTCGGCAACCGAGTAGCCGGCATAGACCACGTGCACGGCCGGCGTGTGCTGCCCAGCCTCCTTCACGTCGGCCAATTCAGCGGCAGTCAGCACATGCACGGCGGGACTCATCCCGGCGACGGCCTGGCGGACCAGGTCCACCAGGGCCGGCTGCAGCGCCAAAAAGTCATTGGCCTGCTCGATGGTCAAACCCTGGTTGCTCATACGAACCCTCGCAGGCTGTCGTCGGTGACCTGGCGCGGGCTGAAGTGGCTGTAGACCTCGGCATCACCTGGTGCGTCGCCCGCGAGCTGTAGGCCCGGCGAGCCGCCCCAGGGGCAGGACAGGACGGCCTTGCCGTCGCCAATGGCCTGCAGCTCGCGCTCGGCCGCCTTGTAGCGCAAATACACCTCATGCTCGGGCGCGAGCTGGTGGTACAGGTAGTAGCGCGCCACGTCGCAGACGATGCGCGTGAGCTGGGGCGGAGGCACCATCTGCACCGCACCGGGCTGGCCCGGTACCGGGGCGGGCTTGGCGCAGCCTGCCAGCGGCAGCCGGTAGACGCGCCCGACGAAGCCATCGGCGAAGGCTTGTGCGTCGTCCAGCGCACGCACGGCTTTCGCCTCCAGCACGGCGACCAGGTCGGGGTCGGTCAGTTGGACCAGCTCGGCCTCGCCGTAGCGGTCGACCATGTCCTGGACAGTGGCGTAGTTCATTGTCGACCAGGTCAGGCGTGGACGTGCTTGCAGATCTGCACTTCGATCAACTGGCCCGCCTGGACAGCGGCACCCAGCGCGACACCGCAGTGCTCCGCCGTGGTGGCGACTTTGGCCCGGCCCGTGGCATCGGAGAGGACACGGTCCCCGAAGGCGATGGGCTCGGCCGCTTCGACCAGGTAGCTGTAGCTGGTGACCACAGAAAGGGCTTCGCCAATCTCCGCACTGGTCTCAGAAACCCCTTGCGAGTCCTTTGCGCCACCGCCTGCAGCGGGATAGCCGCCATCGTAGGCAACGAAGCGATGGGCTTTCAGAATCGCCGTGGCCACGATCGTGACAGCGTGCTGCTTGTCAAATTGGCGGCCTGTGTTGTTTTGCGATGCCATGGCTTTTTTACTCCTGGGCTGGGTTGGACTTCTTGCCACCCTTGGCGGCAGGTGCAGCGGCCTGGCTCGTCTCAGTTGCGGCGGAATCTGTGCCGGCTTGCTGCTGCGCCTGGGCGGTGTCAGCAGCCTGGCCGGCCTGACCAGACCCGGAGGCATCTGCTGTGCCAGCACTGGACTGGCCGTCTACGCCCGCATCGGCCGAGCCTGGAACCGTGGTGGATGCGCGCTCTTCCTGGAAGCGTTGACGCGCTTCTTGGAAGGCTCGCTGCGCCACGGCCTCCTCCTGTTTGCGGGCTTTTTCAGTGGTCGCCTGCGCTGCGGGGTCCATGGCGGCGCCACTGTCCAGCAGTTCCTTTACGTCATGGCGGCTCAGGTCTGGCAGCTCCTCGCCAGGCTCAATGACGGTACGCACCCCGTCCAGCATCACGGCGGTGGCGACCAGTGCAATCAGTTTGCTCATTTCAGGTTCCTTAGGTTGCGTGCTTCGGACGACCCCACGAGCCAACGGGGGCTCGTGGGGCTTGTCCAGGCCATTGCTGGCCTTCTCTCACGGCAGGGTGTTCGGTGGGCTACTTGGCGTTGGTGAAAAGGAAAGCAGCGGCGTTGTAGGCAACGTTGGGCTGGCGTTCATAGGTCGCGCCGTAGATCCAGGACTTGGTGCCGTCCGTGGTGAAGTACGGGGTCTCGGCGAACGGGTGGCCTTCAATCACGTTGGTGAAGCCGAACGCGGGCTCGGCCAGGCTGATGTCAGAGCTGCCGCCCGCGCCGATCTTGGGCACGTAGGCGAGGACAGCGTTGTTGCCCCAGACGTCGCGGCCGGTGTCGGTTTCGTCTATCCAGACCGCATCGCCCACGTTGATCTCGCTGACGTTGAGGATGGTCTTGAGCTGCTCGATGTTGGCGGGGCCGAGGTTGGTGGTGGGCAGGTAGCTCTTGACCTCCTTGTTGGTGCTCAAAGCCGTAAAGGCATCTGCGCCGAGGTCCAGCTGGTTCGGACGTTTGCCGATCTTCTTGCGAATCACATCGGCCGCCGCCCGGATGTCGGTCACCGGGGTGCCCGTTTCCGCGCTCCACTTGGTGGAGCCCGCAAGTGCCAACACATGGCCCGGCGCATAGGTGTCGGGCGAGGTCGCCAGTTGGGCCACTTCGAGCTCGTAGTCCAGGCCCAGAATGTCGTTGGCAGTCGCCATAGCGATGCGGGACACATCCAGGTAGCTGCCAACGTTGAGCCTGCGGCCTTCATCGGCTTCACGCAGCAACTCGCGCGGCATGGGGACGTCCACGGCATATTGCTTGACCGAGTAGACCTTGCCCTCGTATTTGATGTTGACGCGCTTGGTGGGGCCACCAGGCGCGCGGCGCAGGTTGTAGCGACGCAGCCGCTCGTCGCCCAACTGGGCCAGCGTGACGCTGGACAGCGCCTGCGGCAGGCGCGGAAACAGTTTTTCCCCGATGTAGGTGCCCTGGCCCATGCCCAAGAGCAGGTTGGTCAGGATGGGGTTTTGTTTGAGCCGGATCTCGGCAAGGGTCATGGTCATCTGGGCAGTTCCTGGTGATGAGGTGATAGGGGACGCCGCTCAGCTGGTGAACGACGTGGTGACGGCGGTGACCGCTTCGGAGTAGTTCACCTTGTGCTTGCGCATGTACTCTTGCGCGGCCTTGTCGATCTCGGCATCGCTCTTGCCCTTGGCCTGGCCGGCCTGGTCACCCTGACCCGCGTTGCCGCCCGCGAACTCGCCGAAGCTCACGGCGGGTTGGCCGCTGGAGATGAGTCCCTGCAGCCAGGCGGACGGCGAGATCTTGGTGGTCGTGTCGCCCTCGGCGAACTCAACAGGCTTGGCATCGGCCAGCGCCTCCAGCGTGGCAACGGCCATGGCTTTGTCTTTGGGCAGCAGGCGGCCGGCTTTGACCTCCGCTTCGGCGAAGCTCACGAAGTTGGCCTTGCGGTCGGCGCGGGCCTGCTCGGCAAAGGAAGCGGCTTTCGCATTGGCGTCCTTGGCGGCCTGGGCTTGCGCGGCAGCTTCGGCCTCAGCCTTGGTGCGGGCGTCCTGTTCAGCTTTGAGTTTTGCATTGGCTTCGTCCAGTTGGGCTTGCAGTTCTTTGCTCATGTCATCGGGCTCCTGATCAGTGGTGACGGGTTCGGAAAAGCAGACAGCGCGCTCGGCGTCGTCTTCGGAGAAATTGACGTCCTTGAGCCCCTTGACGGCAGGCGGCTGCGCACCGAGCCATGCGACATGGCGCAGGTACCAGATGCCGGGCTTGGGGTTGCTGGGGTCTTGCGGGTGGTAGAACGAGGCGCTGCGTTTTTTCACGCGGCCGGCAGCGGCGATCTCGGCGAACTGGGGCTCGACCTGCTTGTTCTCGGCGATCTGCAGCGAGCCGTCTTTCACGGCCAGGCGGGCGACCCAGCCGTAGGCGGGTGCGTTGTGCTTGGGGTGGCCGACGGTGTGCGGCGCCTCATGGACGGCCGGGTCGTATGCCGCCACGGCAGCGGCCAGGTCTGCTTCGCTGATGTGGTGCACGGTGCCGTCATCGGCCATGCGTGCGCCAGCGCGGAAGATCTCGATGCCCTCAGGCAGCGTAGCGGCGGGAGTGTTGCTGGGGGATGGGGTGGCGGCTTGTGGCATAGCCGCCAATGTCGCGCGAGGCCGTTGCGGCCCCGCATTGAAGCAATTCAGTTTTTCGCTTCAGGTCACTGCGACAGATGTGACCTATGCGTCTTCCAGTGGCAGGCAGCCTTGGGTGCGGGCGAACACCTCCTTTTGCCAAGCCTCGACGATCTGCCGTACGCGACGTTCCGTCAGACCCTCAACGCGTGCGATGGACTGCCAAGGCTGCCCAGCCCGCCAGGCGACCACGATGCGCGCCGCCTTCTCGCCTGCCGCGAACAATGTACCCACATTGATGTAAGGCTGCGCGCCTCCCATGTCTTGGGCAATGCCCTGTGCCAGATCAGCCGCTAATCTGGCGCAGCTTGACAGGCGTTGCGGGCTGCGATCAGGTTGCTGTGCCAGCAGCGTCAGATAGTGACTGCGCGCGAAATCTTGCCACGACTCAGGCCATGCACTCACCAGGGCCTCCAGCGGTGCAATCTGCTCGGACGTGAGGTCCGTCAGGTCCGGGCGCTCAGTCATGCTACGGTCTCGCGGTTCTGCCAGGACTTGAGCGCTTCAATACAGGCGTCCAACTGGGCTGCAGTGCAAAAGCGCAGCGACGACACGCCGACCTGGCGCTCGACCCAGGCATCCAGCGCCTTGCGCCGCGTGTCCTTGACCACGCCATCACGGTGCAGTTGCATCCACAGCGCCCAGACCTTGCGCTCGCGGGGACTCGCCTGGCGCTTGGCCTGGTCGAACTGCTGGCCAGACATCGGGCGGCGGCGAGTGGCGGTGGCCACGCCCATGCGCACGGCCAGGTTGTGCATGTGCTCGCGCACCTGCTGCTGCTGGGCCTCGGACATTGCCTTGGAACTGGTCTTGCCGGTGAGGGTGCACAGCAGAGCCCGATAATCCTCCTCGGTCAGCTGCAGCTTGCCCTTGAGCGTATGGATGGCGGCGATGTGATTGGCGGTCATTGCAGGCTCCAGACTTGGGCGATTGCATCGGTGGGGCGGACGATTGGCGGCAGCGGCTGCTTGGTGCGATTGCCTGTCGGGCGATAGCGGCTCTTGTAGCAAGCCCTGCAACAAAAGCACAGCCCATCTTTCTTGGCGATATCCGGGTAGAAGAACTCCGTATCTGCCGGCCAGCTCTCGTCGCACAGCGGGCAGTGTTTTTCGGCGTCGGATGGCATGTTTGGATTTCCGGCGATCTGAGCGGGGGAGCGCCCTGACAGCGGCATCCCCCTGGATTTTTCTTTTGGAACGATTTGGAAGGCCTCTGCGGGCCTCGCAGGCCTAAAACGGAGCGCTATCGGGATCGGCATCCGCAGGTGCTTGGCGCGGCCCGGTCATCGCGCCAGCTTTTTGCAGCGATGCCGGCAGGACCGGGCCCAACCCCGTCCGCCCCTCTCCGCCCAGCGCGTCGACCAGGTCGGGGATCAGCCGGGACAGCTCGCCCGTTGTGATCGCCACATCGGCATCGAAGCCGCCATCGTCCTGAGACTGGTTCTCGGTCACTGCATCCAGCAAAGTGATCTTGCGCACCTGCAGCTGCTCGGTCAGCACGAAGCTCACTCGGCCATCCCAGGTCAGCGCCAGGCGGGTGGGCAGCTTGCCGTGCTCGATGTGCTGGCGTACCTCGGCGATGTCCAGAGGGTGCCGTCCGTAGCGCACCACGGCCTTGGATTCGTCCGCAGCCTTGAGTTCGCACTCGCGGTCGATGGCGAAGTCGGCAGGGGGCTCCTGCGTGGTCAGCCAATGCGCCATGGCAGCCTGGGGGCTGGTCTGCGTGTCCAGCAGGGCCAGCGCAAAGCCTGTCATGCCCTCCACCAGCGCGCTCACCACCTCGTCGGCGCGCGCCTGGCTGCCGGTGTCTAGCACCAGGATGCGGGCCTTGGGGTCCAGCCAGACCCACATGGCTCCCTGCTTGGTGAAGGCCATGGGCAGCAGGTCCAGCTTGGCCTCGTCCTTGAGCTCCTTCTTTTCCTTCTTGCCGGGCCTGCGGCCTTCGCTCTTCTCGATGGCATCGGCCTTTTCTTCCACGCGGCGGTTGAGCACGCTGGCGGGCAGCACCTTGGCCTCGGTCATGAAGCGCATGACCCATTGCCCGGCCACGGACTCGACCAGTAGACCATGCTCCTCGCCACGCGGCGGCACCCAGCCAGCGCTGCGCTCCTGCGTGGCGCCGCACGCGGCAAACGGACTCTTGGCCAGCGCGGCTTCGAGCGCCTGCAGGTCGGGCATCCAGGACTCCGAGATGCGATAGATGATGGCGTTTTTGATCATGAGCGACCTTCGATTTGCTTGAGTGCCACGCTATCCGCGATACCGTGATTGAGTTCAGCGCTTCGGCCAGCCTTGTGGCCACGCTCGAAGTCGTCGTGCTTGACGTTCTTTCCCGTGGTGCGGTCTTTGAACTTGGCCTTCTCCATTGCCGGATACTGGTGGGCCATATAGCGCGTCACCAGCGCCTGGTCACCTGAGTTACCGGCGAAGGCCTGCAGCAGGGCGCGCACGCCTGAAACCCAGCCCGTGGCATACAGGTCTCCCCGGGCTACCTTGGTCTTCGGTTTGCAGTTCTTAGACTGCAGTCCCATATGCGCGCGGCGGTCCCTGGCGCATTGGCGAGCCAGCACGTCAAAGGCATAGCCGGCGACTTCTGCAGCCATGCCCACACCGACGAAAACGAACTGCCGCTCTTTGCGGTGTGACCCGCTCGGAGCCAAAGTCAGATGCGCGCGGGTGAAGTACTCGCACGCAAACACCTCAGCCACAGCGTGCGCCAAAGCGGCCTCCCATATCACCAACGGCACGCTAGGAGCCTTGCGAGGCGACTCAGACACATCAGCCAAGCTGACCTCTGTCTCCGACAGGCCAAACTGCTCCATGAGCTTTTGAGCCTGGCGCAATGCTGCTGCGGCCTCGTGTGGTTCGGGACTCGCCGCAAGAGCCAGGCACTTCTTGATTTTCAGGAGTGCTTCATCACGCGTCATTTGACCCCCTTGGAGAACACCACGCCATCGCGCGATTTGCATCGCCCCCGCCACTCCAACCACTGCTGCAGGGCACGTAATCCGGCAGCCTGGTCGGATGCCTCGGGCACGCCAGGCACCAGCAACTGGTTGGAGGCAGCGCCTTTCCCGTGGCGGGCGGCGACGGAGATGGCTACTTCCAGCGCGTACTTGGGGCCTCGCGCGATCTCGATTGCCTCTGTACTCGGCAGAGCCTCGCCGAGTTCAATCAAGCCCGATGCCCAGCACCAGGCAACATAAGGCGTGCAGTCGTAGTAGCTCTTGCCGCCGCAGCGCGGGCAGACAGATTCGGTCCCGCCACTGCATTGCTTGGCAAGCCGCTCCGAAAGCCGGTGCGAGTTGCGGCAGCGAGTGCATTTCACAAGGGTGGTGTCTGCCGTCACTGGTTGACCTCCTCAAGCTCCATCTCGTCGTAGCCGCACATGCCCACCGACGCCTCAATGATCAAAATTCCCAGGTCTTTGCATTCAGGCCAGCCCTCGTCGTCTTCCGACAAGACAGAGCGAGTCCAGAAGTCGTCGCCAGCCAGGTTGCTGACCTCGGCACCACCGATACCCATCATGTAGACAATTGCCTTGTGGCCGAACATGCGCACGACGGTGCGCACTACGTCGCCACTCTCTTTCCCAAGCCGCCAGTCGGCATCACTCCAGAACTGGTTGATCTCGGTGGCCAGGGCCGGAGTCAGGATGTCCAGATCTACTTGGAGCGTGACCTGGGCGTACTCGTCCCAGGTGGATGTCACAGTGAAGGTCTTCTTGTTCATACAGCGGCGGGGAATAGTTTCGGGAATGGTTTGTTGTGACATTTGCAGTCCAGGTCAGTGGGTTGTCCTGGAAGCGGGGATGTGGTCAGCGAAGCTCGGCGAAGCCTTCGCGGAGCTCTCCAGCAGCTCGCCTGCAAGCGATCCGGCAAGGAACGCCACATCGGCCACGCCTTCGGGCGGCAGCTGCCGAGAAAAGCCCCTGATCAGCAGGAACAAGCTCGACAGCACCACCGTTGTGCGTCGGGGTTCCTTCTGCAGGGTTTCAAGAAGCTCCTGAATGAGCGCGCATTCCAGCGCGTGGTGCTCCTGCGGCGTCAGGTTCGGTTTCTGGGTGTTGGTGTTGGGCATTGCAGCTACCAGTTGAATCAGCAACGGACGCCCCGGCTAGGGCAAGCCAGGAACGCCAGCGCACCAGGACGGGATGTGCCCATTCGGGGGATGGCAGGAAGGACCATGGGGCCAGGGGTGAACCGCTCGACAGGCATAGGCGCAGACACCAGCTCCAGCGCGGGTGCGGCAGGAGCGGCCGGGGGGCCATCCTTTGCCGGGGAGCGCGAGACCTTGCTCGGGCGCGCATCCAGCTCGGGGAACAGGCCACGCACGCACGGCTTGATGGCGTACAGGACGGGCATGCCGTCGGCCTCCTCGGTCTGTACCCAACCATTGGCGCGCAGGTTGGACAACCGCTTGACCAGGCCACCCGGGGTGTCGGTGGGCACGACCTCGCTCAGCTTCTGGCGGGTCTGCGGGCCGTTCTTGCGCAGGTACGCCACGATGGCGGCGCTCTCCGCACTCATGTTGGATTTGCGGGCCATTTCATTGCTCCTTGCACATGGCGTTGCCCTGTGCGAGACCGTCCAGGAACACGGCGTTGAAATCAGGGGGTGGTGTCTGGCGGGCGACCACGAAGACCAGAGCGCACAGCGCGGCCATCAGGGCGACGGCCAGCCACAGCACCAGGGAAACCAGGGGATGCTTGCGGCGGGCCATCACATGACCTCCCGGCGCGGCACGGCCGACACGGCGCCTTCGAACATGGACAGGCCCATGTCGATGGCAGACCAATCATTGGCAAACAGGCCGTGCATCACGGCGCGCGTGCCATCGCTCAGAGCGATCAGGACCAGGTACTTCTTCATGACGTGCGTTCCTCAGACGGCACGGATGACATCGCGGTCCACGCGGGGCGCGCCCAGCTCGGCGGCTGTGTTGAGCGCGGCGATCATCCAGTTGTTCACGTTCAGGGGGTACAGCAGGCTCTTGAAGCCCGAGCGGTCGCCGGCATTGACCGTCATGCGGCTGCGCAGCTCATCGACGCCATCGGGCGTGATCAGCTCCTCGAGCTTGCGGCCGACGCGCTGCACGCGCACCTGCAGGTAGGCGCCAAGGTCAGCCTCCAGGGGGCGCAGGCGGGCGATTTCCGTGCGCTGCATGACCTCGCGCACATCGTAGCGGCTGAGCTTCTTTTCCAGCTCGGGATGGCCCAGCAGCAGGATGCCCAGCATGGGGCGGCGCCCCATGCGCATCTTCTCGTGCAGGCGCTTGAGGTGGTTGAGCGTGGGCACCGGCAGCGCGTGCGCCTCTTCGATGATGAGCAGGTGCGAGCGGCCCGAGGTCGTGGATTCCTCCAGCATCCGGTACACCTGGCGCGAGCGCTTCTCGGCGCCCAGGGCGACGGTCGCCTGGTGGTCCAGCGTGTAGACGATGGCAGCCTGGATGTCGGCCGACTTCATGCTCTTGCCCCGGTGGTCGTTGTCCTCCATGCCCTCGACCGAGGGTTCGATGCAGACGATGGGCTTGTGCTGGCGGGTGATCTTCTCCTTGAGATCGTCCAGCATGGTGGTCTTGCCCGCACCGGACTCGCCGATGATGGCGACCATGCGCGCGCCGATGGCAGCCTGCCAGGCAGCCTCCTGCACAAAACGGATCTCGCCGTTGGTGAACATCTCCTCGTCGCTGGTGACTTCGCCAGCGAAGGGGTTGACGAACAAACCGAACTTCTTGCGTGCAGATTCAGTCAGGGTTTGCTTCGGCTGTAGCATTGCATCCTCCTCGGGGTTATGCGTGGTTGCTTCTTCGGGGACGGCCTCGGTCGCTCTAACGACCGGGGCCAACTTCTTTGCGGGGGCTGCCAGCGCAGCCTCCACCTGGTCAGGCGTGACACCGCACGCCAGCAGGAAGGCCAGGACCTTCTTGCGGGCTGCCGCAGCGGCACGCGCCGGCCACTTGCCATCGACCACCAGGCGGTGCACGGCCGAGCGGCTGATGCCCGTGCCTCGGGACAGGTGGCCTTGGGTCAGTTCCAGATTGCTCAAGAGCGTGGCCAAGGGGGTCATGTGGTTCACATGGCTCATGCACCACCTCCCACTGCACGCAGGCCACCCATGCGCGGGGTCGGGCTGCCGTCCTGGTCGCTGCCCTGATGTTCGTCCTGATCGCGGCGCGCGGCCACCAGGCCCTTGATCACGTCCTCGGGCACGCCGGCACTGCCGTATCGCTCGGTCAGCCAGGTGTAGGTGCTGGGGTCGTACAGATCGCCCAGTGCCAGGCGGGCGCGCTTGCAGGCCTCCGCCACCGACACCCGCGCAGCCTCGACCGAGGGGGCTGCAGCTGCGTGCTGCACGCCCGTGCGCTGTAGGAACTGCGGCAGCGTTGCGGCATTGGCCTTGATGTCGGCAAAGGGGTCGAACTGCCCCTGGTAGGGGGCGACCTTGGCCTTGACAGCGTCCTTGACCTCGGCAGGCGTAGCGTCCTGGCCGTTTCGGCCATAGGCTTTGGCAGCGATGCGGGCGCGGCGCTCGTCGGCGGGTGAGGCCGGCAAGGCCCGGTATTCGTCCTTGCCCAGCACCGGGGCGCTGGCGTCGTATCCCATCCAGCCTTCCTCCACTGGCGGCACCTCATGCCAGACGATCTCGCCCGTCTCCAGGTCGGTCACGCCCACGCGCACGGCGGGCGCGGCAAAGGGGTTGACCGCGACCAGCACCTTGTCGCCCGAGGACACACCAGGCACATAGCGCAGGTCGTAGTCGCGGCTGGGCTGCTTTTTCAGTGCAAAGCTCACGCGACGCTCGCCGGTCACCGTGCGCGTTTGCGCCAGGCTCACCGGCAGCTCGCGCATGATCTCCATGGAGGGGGCAATACGCAGGTGCTCGCTGGCGATGGTGCTCCAGGCTGCATAGGGAAACATGCCATGGCGGCTGTGCTTCTTGGTGCCGTTGCGGCTGTGCATCCACAACTCGGCCATCGCGTTCATGCGCGCCACGGTGATCGTGGCAGGGTCGAGAAACCGCAGGCGCGATTCAAAGCCACGCTCCGAGATGTTTTGCGCCACCTCCACCGAGCCCGTGGCCCGGCTGTTGCGGGGCGCATGCATCTGATGGCGAATCTCCATGGCACTGCAGAAATTGCGGAAGGCACCGTTCTTGAATTCCCCGCCCTGGTCGGTGTAGAGCGTGAAGGGCACGCCATGGAACGGCATGGGCGTGCCGGCCGCATCGGTGCGCTGCGTCATGAGCCACATCAGGAAGTCCAGCGCGTTCTCGGCCGTGGCGCCTCCTGTGTAAAAGCGCATCCCGATGGAGCCGCTGGCGTGCTCCACCCCCACAAAACGCACCAGCAGCTGGTCCATGACCTGGACCAGGTTGTCGGGCTTGTTCTTGTAGTGGACGCCGTCGACCTCCAGCAGCTGCAATTCGCCCTTGGGCGTCTTGTAGAGCACGCACACCGAGGCATCGATTTGCCAGACGGCATTGATGTGCTCGGTGCGCATGCGCACGTGCGATATGGGCGCCGCCAGTTGCTCCGGGTGCATCCCCTTGGCGCGCAGCAGCCGGCCCACGTGGCTGGCCGACAGGCAGGCGCTGAGCTTGCCACCGGCATACAGCATCTGGATGGTTTCCTCCAAGGGGATCATCCATTTGCCAGCGCGGCGGTCGAGCAGCATGGTTCCGGCAATGATCTCCAGCTCGGCATCGCTGATGGCCGACTCGCCCGCGTCAGCGCGGCGCTTACGGGGCTTGTTCAGCCTCAGTTGCTGGGCCGCTTTGGAGATCAGCGTTTGCGTGCGCTGCGTGGAGAGGTTGAGCAGCTTGGCTGCGCGCTGCACGATGACAGCGCCCTGACCCCAAGGGGCCTCTGCGCACTCTCGCGCAGCCTGGTTGATGACTTCCGTACGGATAGCGTCCATGGCCCAGCCTCACTGCCCTGCAGATTCGCGCTCGGCCTGGCGCGCGGCCATCGCCTCTATCGCCTCGGCAGACATCCAGACCGGCTTCAGGCGCTCCTCGAAGTTGACGGTAATACCGAACTCGGCGGAGATATCGACCAACTGCTGGCAGAGCATCTCCACCGATTGGCGAGCCATCACCTGCATGGCATCGCGCGCTGCGCCTTCGATGGCTGCGTCGGCCACCTTGAACACCCGGCGGAGGGCGATCAGTGACGCGGCGGAGGCTTCCCGGATCTCGGTTTCCAGGGCTTCTTCTTCCAGGCTACGGGCTTCGCTGCCCTTGCGCGGCTTGAACTTCTTGGTGGTCTGCTCCTCTAGGCGCGTGATCATCTCGGCCTTGGACTCCAGCACGCGGTCCTTGGCCTCAATGGTCTCCTGGGCCTCCTGCACCTGGGCCGTGAGGGCTTCTTTCTCCTTGGCGTGGCGCGCGATGATCTCTTCGGCCAGGTCGACGAACGATTCCTTGTCGCCCGCCTTGGCCGCTTCGACCAGGGCCAGCTTCTGGTCCTCGGGCAGCTTGCGGTACTGCCGCATCTCGCGGTAGCCAATGCCCATGCGTGACATGGATTCGAGGGCTTCTTCGCCAAGGGATTTGAGGTTCCGAAGGTCTTCATCTACCTGCTGGTGAGAACGCCCGAGCAGTCCACAAAACTCCTCCCAAGTGCCTGACATAAACCGCTGACCGTCAGCAGTTTTTTGCCCCTTCAGCGCCTTGTACAGCTTGGTTTCCTTGACGTGCGCAAGCTTGGAAGTGCTGACCGTCAGCGAAAAATTGGCGAAGGCATCGGCCATCTGCGCCTGCCCCAGCAACTGGTTCAGCAGGTCGCGCTCTTCGCTATAGCCAGCCTGGATGGCCTGGAACTGGTCTGCGGCATGGGTTGCGGTTTGCAGCGCGCCTTCGATCACACCTGCGTCGCGCAGGGTCGCTGCGGCTATGGGTTTGCGCCCGGCATTGCTCATGTTGATTCTTCCTATCAATTCAGGGGGTCAGGTGCGGCTGAAGCGCTGCACCACGTCTTGGAGGTTCTGCTCACCGGCGCGGATGGCGGCGGCATGGCGCAGCGATATCTGGACCACGTGGGGACTCAGGCGCCAGCGGTCGCCATCGGGCGTGCGCTCAGCCCAGCCTGCGGTGTGCAGATTTGCCATGTCCCGAGTCACAACGCTGGTGGAACAGCCCATGGAGCGTGAAATCGCGGTAGGGGCCAAACCCTGCAGTTCATGACCGGCAAGCAAATTAATGAGCCGTAGCACGCGCTGCTGAGCGGCATTTGTGTAATCAGTAGACCGGCTCATACAGAAGTGCTCGTGTGACGCGACGCTATTGCCGGCTCGCGCTTGCGGCGCAAGGTAGGCTGCCCAGAGCTCGGCCACATAGCCTCTACCGTCATTCCGGTGACATCAGAGATCTTCTTGGCAATGCGCTCAGATTTCGCATGCCCATTGATCACGTGGGAAACCATGGAACGGGAGACTTCCAACTCTTCGGCTATAGCCGTGGGCGTTGTGCCGCACATACGAATGGCTGCTTTGATCTGTTCGGGGTGCATCGTCTGTTACCCTTTGACTCAACTTGTTTAGGTGACAACAGCAATTTGCTGTGTGGACTCAATTATGGGAAAGAAAACTTTCCCTTGCAAGCAATTTGGGAAAATTTTCATGACCATCGGAGACCGCCTGCGGGAGGAGAGAACCCGCTTAGGGATGAGCCAGCCCGCTTTCGCCGCGCTGGCAGGTACAACGAAGCAGACGCTGTTTTCATGGGAGTCAGGGCGTACAGCGCCAGATGGCTTCCAGTTGGCTGCTCTAGCTGCGCAGGGTGTGGATGTCCTCTACGTGCTAACCGGCAAGCACCAGGAAACCGTTGGGGAGCAACCTGACGACGAGCGCAAGCTGCTCAACGGTTTCCGGCTTTGTGCCCCAGAAGCGCGGCAAAACCTCATCCAGACTGCAGCGCTTTTCGCCGCTGGTCTTGCTCCTCAAACCTCGCCCTCATCAATGCCAGGCAGCATGGTGATGTCCAACTTGGGCAACAACAACGTTCAAGTCGGGCACAGCGCTAACGTGCGCATTAAGAAATCGAAACCATAGGAGACAGGTTGATGCTGGAGGGAGTGTTGGCGCTGCTGGCGAAACTGCTACCACGCCAAAGGATGTCCGAATTGGGCTCGGGCAACATGCAGGTAGGAAGTGCACAAGGCGATGTGGTGAGTAGCGTGACACACCACACGCAGCACATAACCATCATTCAAACTCAAGGGACCGTGCCAGAAGCTGCGCCTCCAATCAGCGCACCCAGCGCTGCGGAGCAGTCGGCGGTGCTACGCCGTATGGGACAACTGCGTGATCGGATAGCAGTCTTGAACTTCATGGAAGACCAGTTCGGCACTCGGATGGTCATACATCTGAAGCCCGAACAGCTGTATCGACTTAACCGATACCTAGACGTCGTTCTGCGAGACCCGCGAAACGTGAAGCATCCACCTAAGACACCTGCCGCGAAATAAATGAAAGAAGAGATTCAATAAATTCTCGATTCCGCATTGACGTCGCTGGTGATTCTGCTGGTTCGCGCCTGAATTTGAAGGCAAGCAGGATTGGTCGCCACATACGAAAAATGACAGTTTGGAGAGTGGACAAAATTGTCCGTTTCCAGGAGGAAATAATGGTAAAGCATGCTGCAATCTTGGTAATTTTGTTGATAGCCGCGCCCGCTTGGGCGGTCAACAAATGCAAAGGGTCTGACGGCAAAGTCATCTTTCAAGATGCACCATGCCTTGGTGAAGGCGCAAAGATTGACGTGCGTCCTGCAAGTGGAGCGGCCGGGGGTACTTCAACTGCCGAGAGTCAAGCGGCACTTGATCGCCTCAAGCAAAGTAACGCACTGTCAGAAGCGATAAGGACTCATAAGCCGATGGTGGGCATGACGGTGGCACAGCTTGAAAAAGCGATGGGGCTGGCAACGAAAGTCAATGCAGACAACTACAACGGGACCACGCGGGAGCAAGTGATTTACGAGCGTCCGAGCGAAACTTGGCTTGTGTACACCCGCAACGGCATCGTGGAGTCGTTCCAGCATCGACCTGGTGCACCAATCGGTATGCCCAATCCGCGCATGTCTGGACCTTGCCCTACCCAACATGAGATCAACAGCGCAATCACGTCGGCCTCAAGCATGACGCTCTCTGACCTGGAGCGAGCCGAGCGCTGGAAAGCGATCAAGGCGATGCAGGCCTGCAAATAGCTAATGCATCGGTGTTGATGCTTATCTCTCGCGCGCCTGCTTAAGCGTCGCGGTCAATCAAACCCTGGGAAATGACATGGCTAAAAACACCGCAGACCAACTTGATCCAGAGGCTCAGCAATACATTGCTTTCAAGCGCTGGCTACGTCAGCCTGGCGGGCTACCGGCGCAGCCTTTGACGAATGACGCAGCAGGAATGTTTGCCTACATCGAGGACGCGCTGTGGGTCGCTTGGAGCGCGGGCTATAGAGAGGGTGCGCGGCTCAATCGCAGCGACGGGGGAATCTCGAATGAAGCGTGACATGGACTTCATCCGCCGCATCGTTTTGGCGGCCCGAGACGGAACAACGCCCGTGCGTAGCCTAGACGGTGTGGCCCCCGAGGTATTCGCAGAGCATGTGCGCTTGCTGGACGAAGCCGGATTGGTGGGCGCGGCGATTCAGGTGGTGCAGCAACGAGCCACAGCTGCGCTGGTGTGGCGGCTTACCTGGGCAGGACATGAGTTTGCCGATGCCGTCAGCAATGACACGCTTTGGCACAAGGCCAAGGATTCGGTGATCAAACCAACGGGGTCATGGACCTTCAGCGTCCTGCTCGATTACCTCAAGTCCGAGATCACCAAGGGGTTGCCCGGCTTGCCCTTCTAGCGTGCCCCTGAGTTCCATCGCACAGTTGTAGATGCATATTGCGCCGCACTCGATAAGGCGTCGGCCTGTCTCCGAATCTTCCTGCTGCGCGTTCTCCATGCGTTTTTTTATTTGCTGGTCCCAGCGCTGAAGTAGCACTGCAAGTGCCCGGCGCATATCAGGCGAAACGGGTGCTCGTTCACTCATAGGGGTTTCTGCAGAAATACTGTCGCAGAGCCCGCGCGGTATAGATGAGTCATGCATTGCAATTGGAGCTGTCAGTTCATGGTCCGCCCATGGTGATGTCTCGCTCCCCATCGCAGTAATTGAAGCGTTTCATTGAAAGCGCCTCGCGCGCGCGCGGCACCATGCCGGGCATGAAACTACGCGACTCCATCCCCCTTTGGCTGCGCGCTCCGCGCAATTCTCTTTGGCTGCTTTCTGCGGCGCTGCTATTGGCGTTGATTGCGCTGATCTCACCGCAGCAATTGCCAGTGGCCCTTTACAAGGCATCGCTGATCTCGCTGGCGGCGGTGCTGGGCTATTGGCTCGACAGGGCGCTGTTCCCCTATGCGCGCCCCGATAGCTACCTGGTGCGTGATTGGCGCCTGGGCTCGACCGAGCCCGAAGGCGATGTGGACCATCCCGTGGTGCCTGCCTACACGCGGGTGTTCTCGGCTGCAATGCTGCGCCGCGCCCTGGTCGTTGCGGCCGTGGTGCTGGGCGTGGCCATGGGGCTGTGATGCGCCGGGGCAGCCGAGTTCCTTCCTGGGTGTGGTGGCTGGTTGCGGCTGCATGTCTGGCATCGCTGGTAATGGACCCAGCCCAAGCCCAGATCCCGCCTGCCGCTCAGCAGCATCGGGCATTGCTGACACGCACGGCGCATGCGGTCTGGGGCCTCGATGCCCCCATTGCGGTGTTTGCCGCGCAGGTGCACCAAGAGAGCGGATGGCGGCCCGATGCCGTCTCACGCGTGGGTGCTGCAGGCCTGGCCCAGTTCATGCCCGCCACCTCGCGCTGGATCTCCACGACTGATGCGCAGTTGCGCGACAACCAGCCCTTCAATCCCGCATGGGCGCTGCGCGCATTGGTCCTGTATGACCGCCACCTGTTCCAGCGTGCGCCGGCCCACTATTCGGCACGCGACCGCATGTGGGTGGCTCTGCGGGGCTACAACGGCGGGGAGGGCCACTGGCGCGCAGAGGCGGCAACCACGGGGCTGACCAGGCCGACGCGCGACCAGGTGGATGCGGCATGCGGCAAGGCTCGTCGCGCCGTGCTGCACTGCCACGAGAACCTCGGCTATCCCCACCGCATCCTGGTCGTGCTGCAGCCGCACTATCTGCAATGGGGACCGGGACTATGAACCGGCCAGCGCTTGCTCTTTCCATCGTGCTCGCCGGGCTGCTGCTGACCGCTGCGGCCGGCGTCGTGGGCTATCGACGCGGCCATGTCGCGGGCCTGGCAGCCGAGGCGGCTCGTCAGGATGCAGCCGCTGTGCAGGAGCTCACCGGCCTCATCACATCGCAGCGCGATCTGATCGACCAAGCCAACACCGCCAGCGCAGGCCTGCGCGAGACCATGGCCGCCCGCGTTGTGCAGGACCAGCGTTTTTCCAAGGAGTTTCGTAATGCGCTCAAGCTTTCGGCTGCTGCCCGTGCTGGCTGCCGCTTTGATGATGACAGCGTGCGCCAGCTCGGCGCCGCGCGCGACCGCGCCGCTGCAGCAACCTTCGGCAGTGGTTCCGGCAGCAGCAATGCAGCCATGCCCGGTGCCTCCAATTCTCTCCAGCGGTGAGGCCGACGACGTGGCCGCTGCTCTGATGGACATGTATGGCCTCTACGGGCAGTGCGCCGCGTTGCATGCCGACCTGGTGCGGGTGCTGGAGGGCGGTCGATGAAAGAGGAAATCAGCCTGGGGCTGCAAATCATCGCCGGGGTGCTGCTGCCCGTAGCGACAGCCATCTACACCTGGATCGCCACCCGCGACAAGGACAACACGGTGCACATAAAGGCCGTGGAGGAGGCCATGGGCAAGCAGATGGCGGCGCTGCTCAGCCGCACTGACAAGCTGGAAACCCAGGTGAAGTACATGCCGACGCCGCAGCAGTTGTCCGAGCTGCAGGGCGACATGCAGGCCATGCAGGCGACTCAGGAGGCCATCCAGCGCGACATGACCACCGTGCGCATTTCCCTGAACCGGATTGAAGACTATCTGCTGAAGAAATAGACCATGAACGATTTTGCAACTCATCTGGCCGAGGACCGGCGCCTGGTGATCCTGCGCGTGCTGCTGGAGAGCGCGGGCTACACGGCCAACGAGTACCTGCTGCACTCCATGGTGGAGCGGCTGGGCCATGTGGTCTCGGCCGACCGCATCCAGACGGATCTGGCATGGCTCAAAGAGCAGGGCTTGATTGCCGTGGACGAAGTCGCAGGCGTGCGCATTGCCAAGCTGATGGGCCGTGGCGAGGACACGGCGCGCGGTCGGGTCGAGGTGCCGGGCGTCAAGCGCCCTCGGGCGGGTTGAGCCATGGCGCGCAAGTCCACTGTGGCAATGCAGGACGATGCCATTCTGCAGGAGGTTCATGCTCTCATTCGCAGGGGGCGCACCATCAACGAGATCACCGAGGCGCTGAAGGCGTTGGGTGCCGACGTTTCGCGTTCTGCCACGGCGCGCTATGTGAAGTCCGAGCGCGAGAGCATGAGGCAGATGGTCAAGGCCCAGACCATGGCGCGCGCCTGGGTGGAAGAATTCGGAAAAGAGCCGGACGGCGATGTGGGCCGGCTGCTGCCGCAGATGCTGGAGGCCATTGCGCACCGCACTCTGGACGATATGGCCGAGGCTGAAGCCACCACGCCAAAGGAAGTGCATGTGATGGCGCGGGCGCTCAAAGACCTGAGCGGCACCAAGCGGGAAAACATCAACATGGAGCTGCTCTTGCGCAAGGCGCGTGAGGAGGAGCGGCTACAGCTGCTGGCAGAGCAGAAGGCCGCGTTGGATGCAATGCCCAACAAGGGCGGCGTCACTGCCGACACCAAGGCCAAGATCCGCGAAGCATTGGGGATCGTATGAAGCTCAAGGGCCGAGCCAAGTGCATCCCCCGCGACCGCGAAGCCATTTTCCTGCCGTTTCAGGCGGAATGGATCAAGGATGGCTCCCGCATCAAGCTCATGGAGAAGTCGCGGCAGATCGGCATCAGTTGGTCCACGGCCTATGGTGCGGACGAGCGCGCGGCTGCTCAGGGCGCGCGATTTGACGAATGGGTCAGCAGCCGCGACGACATCCAGGCACGGCTGTTCATTGAAGACTGCAAGCTGTGGGCCGGCATCATGGGAATGGCCGCGCAGGACATGGGCGAAGTCGTGCTCGATGCCGACAAGAAGCTCAGCGCCTATGTGCTGCAGTTCGCCAGCGGCCGACGCATCCACAGCATGTCCAGCAACCCGGATGCCCAGGCTGGCAAGCGAGGCAGCCGCGTTCTGGATGAGTTCGCGCTGCACCGTGAGCAGCGCAAGATGTGGGCCATCGCCTATCCAGGCATCACCTGGGGCGGCAGCATGGAACTGATCAGCACGCACCGGGGCTCGTACAGCTTTTTCAACCAGCTGGTGCGCGAGGCCCGCCACGGCGGCAATCCCAAGAAAATCAGCCTGCACCGGGTCACCCTGCAGGATGCGCTGGACCAAGGCTTTCTCTTCAAGCTGCAGCAGGCCTTGCCCGCCGATGCCGAGCAGCAGGACATGGACGAGGCCGAGTACTTCGACTTCACCAAGTCAGGCGCAGCAGATGCGGAATCGTTCGACCAGGAGTACATGTGCATCCCGGCTGACGACGACGCCAAGTTTCTGGAGTACGGGCTGATCACGGCGTGTGAGTACCCGGGTGGTACCGACTGGCGACGCGGCCTGCAGGGGCCGTTCCAGGGCCGTTTGTTCGCTGGCGTGGACATTGGCCGCAAGAAGGACTTGACCGTGCTGTGGGTGGTCGAGCAGCTGGGCGACGTGTTCTACACGCGGCACGTCGAGGTCATGGAGAAGATGCGCAAGAGCGACCAGGAAAAGATTCTTTGGCCCTGGTTCGAGATCTGCGACCGCATCTGCATCGACTCCACGGGCCTGGGCATCGGATGGACCGACGATGCACAGGATAAGTTCGGCGAGCACCGCGTCGAAGGGGTGAGCTTCACCGGCCAGGTCAAGGAAGCCTTGGCCTACCCGCTCAAGGGCGCCATGGAGGATCGCAAGATCCGCATCCCCGAAGACCCGAAGATCCGCGCCGACCTGCGCAAGATCCAGAAGACCACCACTGCGGCCGGGAACATTCGCTTTGTCGCAGATGGCGACGACAGCACCAAGGTCAACGGCCACGCCGACCGCTTTTGGGCGCTCGCGCTGGCCCTGCACGCGGGCAGCAATCCATCCGCCCCCATCGAATTCATGAGCGGCGGCCCGCGTGATGGCAGCCAGCCGCTGGGAGATTTCATCTATGGCTAGAAACCGCCGCAACCGGCAATCAACCTCGGTCCAGCCCTTGGCCACAGTGCCGGCCGCAGAGCTCAATACCGAGTTCGCCAACCGCCTGCGCGACCCCTTCGAGCAGAACTACATGGGGGTGTTGTGCACCAATGACCCTCTGCTGCTGGAGCGGGGCAATGGCGGTGTCGAGCTGTACCGCGACCTGCGCCGCGACGGCAAAGTGTTCTCCGGTCTGCAAAAACGCCAGTTGTCCTTGATCGGCAAGGCCTGGCAGGTGGAGCCGCGCGTCAAGGACAACGCCAAAGCCACTCAGGACGCCGAGACCCTCACCACCATCCTCAAGGGCTTTGCCTTTGACAAGCTGTGTGCGGATCTCCTCGAGGCGCTGCTGGCTGGGCACGCCATCGCCGAGATCATCTGGACCATCCGCGACGACCTGGTCGTGCCCGCGCGTGTCGTCAAGCGCGCCCAGCGGCGCTTTGTCTATGTCCAGGACGACGAGCACAGCCCACCCCGGCTGCAACTGCTCACGCGCGAGAACATGCTGACTGGCTTGCCCGTCCCTGAGCGCAAGTTCATCGTCCACCGCGTCAACCCCGAGGACGACAACCCCTACGGCACTGGCCTGGGCCTGCAGCTCTTCTGGCCCGTGTTCTTCAAGCGCAAGGGTATCGTCGCCTGGAACAAGCTGTGCGACCGCTTCGGCTCGCCCACGCCGCATGGCAAGTACCCTCGCCAGGCCAGCCCGAAGGAAAAGGGCACGCTGGCCGACGCGCTGCGAGCCATGAGCAACGACGGGTATCTGATGACGCCCGAAGGCATGGAGATCGCGCTGCTGGAAAGCAAGCTCAGCGGCAACGTGACCACGCAGCAGCAGCTGTGCGAGTACATGGACGACTGGATCAGCGAGGTGCTGACGGGCCAGGAGCCCGCGCGCTCGGGTGGAGGTGCGCTCGCTGCGGCCAGCAAGGAGCGCCAGAACGTGCGCCAGGACTTGACCCAGGCCGACAGCGATCTGCTGTCCGAAACGCTCAATGAAACGCTCATCGCCTGGATCTGCGAGTACAACGGCTTGGAGCCCTGCCAGGTGTCCCGCCAGATCAAGGAAGAGGAAGACACCAAGGCCCAGGCCGAAGCCGACAAGATCGTCTCCGACATGGGCTTCGAGCTGGACGAGAACACGGTCAGGGCCAAGTACGGCGAAGGCTGGAGCAAAAAGGCAGCCAGCCCACCTCCCATCAGTACGCCTGCAGCCAACATCCCGCCAGGCAATGGCCTGCCGCCCATGGCACCGAGCAACTTTGCGGAGCCGACAGCAAAACCGAACGCACCCGATGCGCTCGACGCGCTGATCGACCAGGAGCAGGCGCAGTGGCAGCCAGTCATGGACCCGCTGGTCGCGCCCCTGCGTGCGTTGCTTGCCGACGCCGCCGCCCGAGGCCAGACGGCGGGTGAGCTGCTGGCCCGGCTGCCCGAGGTTCTGGCAGCAATGGACGCCGATCCGATGGCCGCTTCATTGACACGCGTGGCGTTTGCAGCCCGGTTGGCTGCAGATGCTGGCATTCCAAATGAGTAAGCCATGAGCGCAGCCAGCGATTTTGCAGAACTCCACAAGCTCACGCCGGCCGAGGCGGTGGCCTGGCTACAAGGCCGGGGCAAGTTGGCCCGCTCGTACGCCTGGCAGGACGTCTGGGAGGATGAGCACAGCGTGCAGTTCACCATCAGCCGCTTGGCTCGGCTGGATCTCCTGCAGGGGGTCTACGACGCCATTGTCGAGTCGGTGCAAGGCAATCTGAGCCGCCGAGACTTCATGCGCGACGTTGAAGAATTGCTCACACGCGCGGGCTGGTGGGGTATCAAGGCCGTGAAAGACCCGCTCGACGGGGAAATCAAGCGCACCCGTTTCGATCCGGCCCGCCTGAAGCTGATCTACGACACAAACACGCGCCAAGCCTATGCCACAGGGTTATGGGAGCGCATGGAGCGGTCCAAGCGCACCCATCCCTATGTGCGGTACATCACGCGCCGCGACGAGCGCGTGCGGGCCAGCCACCGGGCCTGGGACAACCTGGTGCTGCCCGTTGATGATCCATTCTGGCGCACCCACTGGCCGCCCAACGGGTGGCGCTGCCGCTGCCGGGTGATGTCCATGAGCCAGCGCGACTACGACAAGGGCTACACCCTGGAGAGGCCCGGTGCCGAATACGACTCGGACGCCCCAGCGGTGCGCAAGCCGCTCAACAAGCAGGCCCCCGAGGTCCGTATGCACGAGTACGTCAACCCCCGTTCCGGCGAAGTGCAGGAAGTGCCGCTGGGGATCGATCCCGGGTTTGCCTACAACCCCGGCCAGGCGCGCAAGCAGGCGCTGCAGGGCCAGGTCGACGCCAAGCTGCGGGCAGCATCTCCCGATCTGGCCTCGGCCGCCCGGCGCGCCGGCCTGGGCAAGGAGTAGCAATGCTGGACGTTCGCATTGATGACCGGGCTTTTGTGGACTATCTGGCGCAGGTCCGGCAGCGGCTCAGTGACCTGACGCCGGTGATGCAGGGCATCGGCATGGAGATGGAGGGGCGCATCAGCGCAAGATTCGAGAGCCGCACGGACCCATGGGGCAATAGCTGGGCGCCGTGGGAGCCGGCTACCCGTGAGTCATACCCGGAGGATGGCAATCGGCGCCTGCTCGACCGCTACGGCGATATGCTGGCGAGCCTGAACCATTCAGCCGATGCAAACAGTGTGCGGGTCGGATTTGGGGACCCTGTCGCCGTCTACCATGAGTGGGGCACGAAGCACATGGCGCGGCGGGGCATGGTGTTCGGTGAACCTGATGCGGGCACGTTGGCCGATGAGGATGCGCAGGCGGTGCTGGACATCATTTCGGTGTGGCTGGACCAAGCCTGACCAGTTTCCAGGTGTGCAAATGAATTGCAAAACCCTGTGCCACTTCATCCCGCCTGCGTGCCACCAAATCCCAAATATCTCATCTCTCCTTCTTTCTTTATCTCACCTCCCTTCAGGAAGAGCGCGAGTACGTGCACCGCGCGCTGAGCACGCGTGACCGCCGCCAGCACCAGCTCACGCTCACCGAAAAGGGCCGGGCCCTGCTGGCCGCCAGCGTGCCGCTGGTGGACCAGGCCTATCACCGCCTGGTCTCTCCGCTGGAAGACGAGGAACTGCAGGAGCTTTTGCGCCTGCTGACCAAGCTGGAGTCCGGCCTGGGCGCCAGCGCCCGCGTGAAGCTGGAGCCGCTGCACAAGCCCGCCGCCCGCGCCGTACACCACTCCAGCCCCGCTGCAGACGACCGCCTGCCGGCCACCGGTACGGACTGAGCCTTCAAGCCCTGAACCCGCATGGCCTGCGAACACCGCAGGCCATGTTTTTTGGCGTGGCCGAGTTGGCATGCCGATGTGCAAAAACGCACACGCATACTGCAAACATCTCCATTGCTTGCGAAAAACCGCACAGCTACCATGCGATGAACGCCCGGCGCACGGCATGCCGGGCTGACACCACCGCAACAGGAGACAAGCCATGAATGCATCCACGTCCGCCAAGGTTTTGGCGCCCACGGTCAAGCTGCTGATCAACGGCAAGCTGGTCGAATCCCAAAGCACCCAATGGCGCGATGTGGTCAACCCGGCCACGCAGGAAGTGCTGGCCCGCGTGCCCTTTGCCACGCCCGACGAGGTCAACGCCGCCGTCGCCAACGCCAAGGAAGCCTTCAAGACCTGGCGCAAGACCCCCATTGGCCAGCGCGCCCGCATCTTCCTGAAGCTGCAGCAGCTGATCCGCGAGAACATGAAGGAGCTGGCCGCGCTGCTGACCGCCGAACAGGGCAAGACCCTGCCTGACGCGGAGGGCGATGTCTTCCGCGGCCTGGAAGTGGTGGAGCATGCGGCCAACATCGGCTCGCTGCAGCTGGGCGAGCTGGCCAACAACGTGGCCAACGGCGTGGACACCTATTCCGTGCTGCAGCCCCTGGGCGTGTGCGCGGGCATCACCCCCTTCAACTTCCCGGCCATGATTCCGCTGTGGATGTTCCCCATGGCCATTGCCACGGGCAACACCTTCGTGCTCAAGCCATCCGAGCAGGACCCCATGGTCACCATGCGCCTGTGCGAACTGGCCCTGGAAGCCGGCATTCCGCCCGGCGTGCTGAACGTGGTGCACGGCGGCGAGGACGTGGTCAACGCCATCTGCGACCACCCCGACATCAAGGCCATCAGCTTCGTGGGCTCCACCAAGGTCGGCACCCATGTCTACAACCGCGCCAGCCTGGCCGGCAAGCGCGTGCAATGCATGATGGGTGCCAAGAACCACGCCATCGTCATGCCTGACGCCAACAAGGAGCAAACGCTCAACGCCCTGCTGGGCGCAGCCTTCGGCGCGGCAGGCCAGCGCTGCATGGCGCTGTCGGTGGCCGTGCTGGTGGGCGATGCACAGAAGTGGATTCCCGAGCTGGTGGAAAAGTCCAAGACCCTCAAGGTCAGCGGTGGCACCGAGCCCGGTACCGACGTGGGCCCGCTGGTGTCCTGCGCGGCGCTGTCGCGTGTGGAAAGCCTGATCGAACGCGGCCTGGCCGACGGCGCCAAGCTGGAACTGGACGGCCGCAAGCCCCAGGTGGCCGGCTACGACAAGGGCAACTTCGTCGGCCCCACCGTGTTCAGCGGCGTCAAGCCCGGCATGAGCGTATATGACCAGGAAATCTTCGGCCCCGTGCTGTGCCTGGCGGCTGCCGACAGCCTGGACGAGGCCATCGAGTTCATCAACGCCAACCCCAACGGCAACGGCACGGCCATCTTCACGCAGTCGGGCGCTGCGGCGCGCAAGTTCCAGGAAGACATCGACGTGGGCCAGGTCGGCATCAACGTGCCGATTCCCGTGCCGGTTCCGCTGTTCTCCTTCACGGGCAGCCGCGCCTCCAAGCTGGGCGACCTGGGCCCCTACGGCAAGCAGGTCGTGCTGTTCTACACGCAGACCAAGACCGTCACGGCGCGCTGGTTCGACGACAGCACCACCAGCCAGGGCGTGAACACCACCATCAGCCTGCGCTGATGCACGGGTGGGCGGGCCTGGACTGATCCGGGGCAGGCCCCGGCTCTGGGATGATGGCGGCATGCGTTTTCCAATGACCGCCTCCCTCTCCCGGAGCCTGGGTGCCGCCTTGCTCACCGCCCTGGCCGCCCTGCCCCTGACCCTTCACGCGCAGGCCGGTGCAGCCTGCGACCCGGCCTCCACCGCCGCCGCCAGCCGCAATGCCTGCGCGGTCCAGGCCTTCCAGGAGGCCGACACCGCGCTCAACATCCGCTACCTGGACGTCATGCAGCAACTGCCCCAGGGCAAGCGCACGGGCCTGCGCCACGACCAGAACGGCTGGATCAAGGGCCGCACGGCGCGCTGCAAGGCCGCCACGCGCGACAGCGAAACCCAGCCCGAAGGCCCGCGCCTGTACCACGAATGCCTCACGGCCGCGACACAGGAGCGCATGCAGGCGCTGGAGCGCTGGCTGCAGCACTGACCGCCGCAGCACCCACAGCCATCGAAAGCCCCCCAGAACAACAAGGGCCCCAGAGCCCAACGCAGGAGACAAGCCAGCCATGGACTTCGAACTCAACGACGACCAGCGCGCCTTTGCCGAATCGGCCCGCGCCTTTGCCCAGGCCGAACTCGCGCCCCATGCCGCGCACTGGGACCGTGAATCCATCTTCCCGCGCGAGGCCATCGCCAAGGCGGGCGAACTGGGCTTTTGCGGCCTGTACGCGCCCGAGAACGCAGGCGGCCTGCAGCTGCCGCGCCTGGACGCCACCATGGTCTTCGAGGAACTGGCCGCCGTCGATCCCTCCACCACCGCCTTCATCACCATCCACAACATGGCCACCTGGATGCTGGGCACCTGGGCCACCGACGCCGTGCGCGCCGAATGGGGCGAGGCCCTGACCAGCGGCCGCAAGCTGGCCAGCTACTGCCTGACCGAGCCCGGCGCGGGCTCGGACGCCGGCTCGCTCAAGACCCGGGCCGAACTGGCGGGGCATGAATACATCATCAACGGCGCCAAGGCCTTCATCAGCGGCGCGGGCAGCACCGACATGCTGGTGCTGATGGCCAGAACGGGCGACGCAGGCTCGGGCGCCAGCGGCATCTCCGCCTTTGCCGTGCCCGCCGACCTGCCCGGCATCAGCTACGGCAAGAAAGAAGAGAAGATGGGCTGGAACAGCCAGCCCACGCGCGTCATCAGCTTCGACAACGTGCGCATTCCCGCGCACAACCTGCTGGGCCGCGAGGGCGAAGGCTTCAAGATCGCCATGAAGGGCCTGGACGGCGGGCGCATCAACATCGCCACCTGCTCCGTGGGCGCCGCCCAGGGCGCACTCACCCAGGCCCAGCAGTACATGCACGAGCGCAAGCAGTTCGGCAAGCCGATTGCCAGCTTCCAGGCCCTGCAGTTCAGGCTGGCCGACATGGCCACCGAACTCGTGGCCGCGCGCCAGATGGTGCGCCTGGCCGCCTCCAAGCTCGATGCCGGCGCGCGCGACGCTTCCACCTACTGCGCCATGGCCAAGCGCTTTGCCACCGATGCCGGCTTCATGGTCTGCAACGAAGCCCTGCAACTGCACGGCGGCTACGGCTACATCCGCGAATACCCGCTGGAGCGCCTCATGCGCGATGCCCGAGTGCACCAGATCCTCGAAGGCACGAACGAAATCATGCGCGTCATCATCGCGCGGCGCATGCTGGAAGGCGATGCGCCGGACATGATCCGCTGATCCATCCACATCCAGTCCGCGCCATGCCCGCCCGCCCGCTCTCCGACACCACGCTGCATCTCATAGACGCCGTGCGCGAAGCCTTGGCCGGCTGCGACGACGTGCAGGAAAAGCGCATGTTCGGCTGCCATGTCTTCATGGTCAACGGCAAGCTGTGCCTGGGCGTGGAAGACGACGAGCTGCTGGTGCGCCTGCCGCCCTCGCAGCACGCGGCCGTGGCCGAGACGCCGGGCCTGCGCCCGCTATCGTCCAAGGGCCAGATGGACGGCTACTTCTTCATCGGCCCCGCCGCCTACGCCACGCGCCAGCAGTGGCAGCACTGGATTGCCCAGGCCCTGGCCTTCAACCCCCACGCCAAGGCCACTCCCCCGAAAAAGCGCAAGGCCCAGGCCAGCAAACCCGCGCCCGCCGACGCAAAGACACCGCCAGAGCCGCCCGCCCCGGCCGGGCGCCGCACACGCAAGCACCCCATCTTCGGCGACGAATAAGCCCCCTTTGCAGGAGAGCCCCATGCCCATCCGCATCGTCCAGCTAGGCAGCCCCCGCCACGCCGATGAAGGCCTGCGCATAGGCACCGTGCGCCGCCCGCCGCGCGGCGTGCCCAAGGCCGAATTCGCCAGCCGCGACTACTACGACGTCTGGTACCCCGAACTCTCGCCCCAGCCCGACACCATGCACACCGCGCTCGAATCGCACCGCCTGCAGGACCACGGCCAGCAGGCCGAGGCCGACAAGCTCTGGCAGCAATTCGTGCGCAAATTCCGCAAGGAAATGGCCGAACCCGCCGCCAGCCGCACCCTGGACCTGCTGGCCGCCCTCTCGCAGCACAGCGCCTTTGCCATCGGCTGCTACTGCGAGCAGGAGGCGCGCTGCCACCGCGGCATCCTGCGCTCCCTGCTCAAGGAACGCGGCGCCGACATTGCGAACGGTGACAAGGACACCGGCGACATGGACCCCGGCGAAAACTACACCGGCGACACCGGCCACTGAGACACACCACAAGCTTCACAACACAGGAGACAAGCACATGCAGATCGCATTCATCGGACTCGGCAACATGGGCGGCCCCATGGCCATCAACCTGCACAAGGCCGGCCACACGGTCAAGGCCTTCGACCTCTCCAAGGACGCCTGCGCCAAGGTCGCTGCAGAGGGCGTGAGCATTGCCGCCAGCGCCGAAGACGCCGTGCAGGGCGCAGAAGCCGTGGTCTCCATGCTCCCCGCCAGCCAGCACGTGGAAGGCCTCTTCCTCGGCCGTGACGGCGCGACCGGCCTGCTGCAGCGCGTTGCCAAGGGCGCGCTCATCATCGACAGCTCCACCATCGCCGCCGCCACCAGCCAAAAGGTCGCCAAGGCCGCCGAAGCCGCAGGCATCGCCTTCATCGACGCCCCCGTCTCCGGCGGCACGGGCGGCGCCATTGCAGGCACCCTCACCTTCATGGTGGGCGGCAGCGACGCCGACCTGGAGCGCGCCCGCCCCCTGCTCGAAAAAATGGGCGCCAACATCTTCCACGCCGGCGCCGTGGGCGCGGGCCAGACCGCCAAGATCTGCAACAACATGCTGCTGGGCATCCTCATGATCGGCACCAGCGAAGCCATCGCCCTGGGCGTGGCCAACGGCCTGGACCCCAAGGTCCTCAGCGAAATCATGCGCCGCAGCTCGGGCGGCAACTGGGCCCTGGAAAAATACAACCCATTCCCCGGCGTCCACGAAAACGCCCCCGCCTCCAAGAACTACGCAGGCGGCTTCGGCACCGACCTCATGCTCAAGGACCTGGGCCTGGCCCAGGAAAACGCCATGGCCGTCAAAGCCTCCACGCCCCTGGGCGGCATGGCCCGCGCCATGTACGCCATGCACTCCATCGCAGGCAACGGCGCCCTGGACTTCTCCAGCGTCATCCGCTCCCTGCAAAAGAACGGCTGACGCCCCCGGCCCCGCCCCATCTCCCCGCCCCCAATCCCGTATGCCCGCGCCTGCGTCGGGCCGCCTGCGGGGTTGCAGTCCTGCCGAAGGACAGGACTGCTTCGTCAACTGACTCGCCGCAGTTGTCTGAACGGAGCGCGCAGCGCGCAGTGAGTTCTGCGGCGAACCCCGCAGGCGGCCCGACGCAGGTTGCCCCGCAGCGCAGCGAAGGGGTCGCGGGCATTCGGGCGCGTTTCTTTGCCTACTTTACGCAGGTTGCCCCGCAGCGCAGCGAAGGGGTCGCGGACATTCGGGTCGTCTTTCTTTTGCCTCCTTTTCTTCGGCCGGCGTACCGGTGACGAATCAAAGAAAAGGAGGTCGGCCGCCGGGCCGAGACCCGGCCTCGAAAAACAACCCCCCGGCAGGGACCAAAAAGTTCAGGCCCCTGCAATAGCAGCCTCAGAACGGCAACGTCCCCTGCACATACAACGTCCGAGGCATCCCCACATACTTGCCCCCGTTGTTGTCCGTAGACCGCGTGTAGTACCTGCGATCAAACAGATTCTTGACCCCCACGGCCATCCGCAGATTGCCCAGCGACTTGCCAAAGTCATAGCCCGCACGCAGGCCCACGGTTGCAAACCCGGGAATATCGCCCAGCCGCCCCGCAGCATCTTCCTGCGTCACATACTGCGTGCCCGACCCCGGAGAGCGCTGCTTCGATTGCGCGGCCAGGTCCGCATTCAGCGTCCACTGCCCCAGCGCATAGCGCGCCCACAGCTGGCCCGTGTGGCGCGAGTACAGCGGCAGGTCGCGCCCCGCGAAATCGCCGGCGCGCGAGACGGCCTCGGTATAGGTATAGGACACACCCGCCGTCAGCCCCTTGAGCGCGGCATTCCACTGGCCCAGGTCGTAGCGCAGCGAGGACTCGATGCCGCGGTGGCGCGTGGCGCCCAGGTCGGTCCAGATACCGTCCACGCCCACGCGGGTCAGCAGCAGTTCCTTGTCGAAGTCGATGTTGAACAGCGTCAGCTCGGCGTTCAGCGCCGGGCTGTTGTAGTGCGTGCCCACCTCATAGGTCTTGGCCGATTCGGGATGCAGGCCGCGCTCGGTCTGGGCCAGCTGCGCATACTGCTGCGGTCCGAAGGACTTGCCCGCGTTGGCGAACAGCGACCACTGCGCATTCATGCGGTAGAGCACGGACAGCGTGGGCAGGAGCTCGCGTGCATCGGCCTTGGGGAACAGCTGGCTGGTGACGGTGCTGCCGTCGGCGCCCAGGTTGCTGACGTTGTTGAAGGAGTTGATGCGTTCGTAGCGCACGCCGGGCGTGATGGTCCAGTTGCCGATGTCGATGCGGTCATCGATGTAGAAGGCATGGGCCGTGGTGCCGCCCTGGCTGGTCTGGTAGGGCGTGATCGGCAGGGCCATGGCGTTGGCCATGGTGGCGGGGTTGTAGTAGGCGGTGCGCAGCGCGACCTCGGAGCTGCTTTCCTTGAGGTAGCGGTAGCCCACGCTGACTTCCTGCACCACGGAGCCGGTCTCGAACAGGCGCGAGTAGCGCGGCTCGATGCCGAAGTAGTGGTAGCTGCGCGGCGCGGCGGTCAGGCGGCGCTGGTTGGCGTTGTCCTGCTCGATGTGGCTGCCGCGGAACGAGTCCACGTAGTAGCCCAGCACCTCGAAGTTGTTGCGCCCGTCCTTGTGGTTGTACTTGAACGAGGCATCGGTGCGGCGGCCGTCGAAGCTGTCGTAGGAGCGCGTGGACTGGAACGGGTTGGCCGCGTACTGCGCCGTGGTCAGGCCGCCGGGCATGCGGCCCGAGCCCTCGAAGTGGTGCAGCGACACGGCGATGTCGTCCTGGGCCGAGATGCGGTAGGCGCCCTTGAGCAGGATGTCGTCGATATCGGTCTTGTCATTGCCTGCGCGCCAGCCGTCGCCATGCGTGCCCGAGTACAGCAGGGCCAGGCCCAGGCCGGATTCGCTGGTGCCGCCCACGAACAGGCTGGGCGTGGTCTTGGCATTGCCGCCGTGGCTGTAGAACTCGGTGCCCACCGAGGCCTCGGCCGCGAAGGTCTTGGGAATGGCGCGCGTGACGAAGTTGATGATGCCGCCCACGTTCTGGGGGCCGTAGCGCACCGAGCCCGCGCCGCGGATCACGTCCACCGACTCCAGGTTGCCCAGCGAGACGGGCGCCAGCGACAGCTGGGGCTGGCCGTAGGGCGCGTAGGAGACGGGCACGCCGTCCATCAGCACATACGAGCGCGGCGACAGGCGTGCCGTCAGGCCGCGCACGCCGATGTTCAGCGACACATCGCTGCCGCCCGTGCCGTTGCTGTCCTGCACCTGCACGCCGGGCACCAGGCGCAGCACGTCGCGCAGGCTGGAGGAGCCGGTTTCCTCGATGCGCGCCCGCTCGACGATGGTGCGCGCGCCGGCATGGTCCAGTACTTTTTCCTCGCTGGGGTTGTCCAGCCAGTTGCCCGTGACGGTGATGGTGGACAGGCCGGCCTCGGGTGCGGTGGTGGTGGGCGATGGTGCCTGTGCCGACGCCTGCAGCGACAGCAGGGCGGCGGCGACAGCGGCCGCGCAGCGTGTGAGCGTGGCGCAGTGATTGCTGGAAACCATGGAAAACTTCCTTTGTGCCTCTGGGAATGGTGCAGCGCTGAAGGGTCGGCTGGCAGGCTGCAGGACGCGTGGCGGCGGGCGAGGCGGAAGCAGGAGACAAGGACCGGTCAGCATGCATGGCGGCAATGCCGGTTCGGTGCGCGAGTCTAAATGAGAATCATCCAGCCGGCACCAGGCTGGCAGCAGCTGCGTGGGGTCGCGTTGCCCAGGCGCTACAGCGCAGGTGCCGCCAGCGCAGCGGGCGCTTACCCTGCTGCTTTTGCTGCTGGAAGGGACTGCATTGCGCGGGCCAGCTCGCCCAGCGTGGCCAGGGCCTGCCCGGTCTCGTCGCTCCAGTCATGGCCGTAGTTCAGCCGCAGGCAATGGCCGAAGGCCTGCGAGGCCGAGAAGATCGGCCCCGGCGCCACGCTGATGCCGCGCGCCAGCGCTGCGCGGTGCAGGGCCAGCGCATCGCAGTACGGCGGCAGCTCTATCCACATGAAGTAGCCGCCCTCGGGCCGCGTGGCCCGCGTGCCTTGTGGAAAGTGGCGGGCAATGGCCGATGCCATGTGGTCCCGCTGCAGGGCCAGGCTCTGGCGCAGGCGGCGCAGGTGGCGGTCCACGCCACCGCTTTCCAGGTAGTCGGCCAGCGCCTGCTGGCTGGGGGCATTGGTGGCCAGCGTGGTGGTGAGCTTTTGCCGCGCCACGGCGCGCGTGAAGCGGCCCGGAGCGGTCCAGCCCACGCGCCAGCCGGGCGCCAGGCACTTGGAGAAAGAGGCGCAGTGCAGCACCCAGCCCTCGGTGTCGAAGGCCTTGGCCGGTGGCGGGCGGTGTTCGCCAAAGTACAGCTCGCCGTAGACATCGTCCTCGATCAGCGGCAGCTGGTGGCGCGTGGCCAGTTCCACCAGGGCCTTCTTGCGCGCCTCGGGCATCAGGCTGCCCAGCGGATTCTGGAAGCTGGTCATCAACCAGATGGCCTGGGGCCGGTGGCGCTGCACGGCGGTCTCCAGCGCGGCCAGGTCCATGCCTTCGCCGGGATGCGTGGGCACCTCGATGGCGGACAGCCCCATGCGCTCCAGAGCCTGCAGCGCGCCATAGAAGCAGGGCGATTCGATGACCACGGCGCCACCGGGCCGCGTGACGGCGGCCAGACACAGGTTCAGTGCCTCCAGCGCGCCATTGGTAATGACCAGGTCGGACGGTGACAGTGCCAGACCGTCGGCCAGGTAGCGCCGCGCGATCTGGCGTCGCAATGCCATGCTGCCGGGCGTGAGGTCGTCGAGGGCGCTGCGCGGATCGGCCTGGCGCGCGGCGCGGGCCAGGGCCTGGCCCAGGC
>NZ_JTKZ01000909.1:0-26682 GCF_000799035.1 Delftia sp. ZNC0008 | reverse complement strand
CGGTGGCGCGGGCCGCATGGCCTGGGAGCATTGGCAGAGCCGGCCCCTGTTTGTCCAGGACTACGCCACCGGGCGCGGCCAGCAGTTGAACGTGGAGCTGCCCGACGGCAGCCGCTTGCGGCTGGACACCGCCACCCGCGTGCATGTGGCGCTGTACCGCCAGCGGCGCGAAGTGCGCCTGCCCGAAGGGCAGGCCGTCTTCCAGGTGCACGGCGATGCGGACCGGCCCTTCGATGTGCTCGCCGGCAGCGTGAAGGTCACCGTGGTCGGCACCCAGTTTGCCGTGCGCCACACGGCCGGCAGCCCGGTGCAGGTGGCCGTGCAGGAAGGGCAGGTGCGGGTGTCTGCGGCCGGCCCTTCCGATGCCGTGCTGCTCACTGCGGGCCAGCAGGTGCAGGCCGATGGCGATGGCCGCCTCTCGGCTGTCGGCGCCGTGCCGCCTGCCGGCATCGCGCCCTGGCGCGACGGACGCGTCAGCTTCGACAACGTGCCGCTGTCGCAGGCGCTGGCGGAATTCGAGCGCTATGGCCCCACGCGCCTGGCGGTGCGCGATCCTGCCGTGGCCGCCATGCGCCTGTCCGGCACCTTCGACCCGCGCCGCCTGGACAACTTCCGCAAGGCCCTGCCCAAGGTGCTGCCCGTGCGCCTGCTCGACCCCCAGGGTGGGGAAGGCGCGCAGACCCTCATCGTCGCCGCGCACTGAGACGGGCGCTGCGAGTTCCTCAAAAATTTTTCACGGGCGGGTTGGGGTTTTGCCGTGCCGTGCGTCTACCTGAGAAGGATTCGTATTCGCAGCCTTCCGGAGATTTCCCTCATGCCCCGTTCCATTTCCATTTCCATTCCCGGTTCCGTCCTCTTCACCCCCGTCCCGCTGGCCCTGGCCACGGCCTTGCTGCTGGCCACCATGGCCGCGCCGTCCCGCGCCCAGTCCCAGGCTCCGTTGCAGGCGCTGCCTGGCGCGGGTGGTGCGGGTGGCGCGTCGGCCATGGCCTCCGTGCCGGTGCAGATCCGCATCGCCTCCCAGCCCCTGGCGCAGGCACTGGACACGCTGGCCCGCCAGGCTCGGCTTGAATTGATGGTGCAGCCCGCACTGGTGGAGGGCAGGACCGCACCCGCCGTCGAAGGCCGCCTGAGCGCTTCCGAGGCATTGGGCCGCCTGCTGGCCGGCACCGGCCTGTATGCGGAAATCGACGGCAGCGCCGTCATCGTGCGGCGCATGCCCCAGGGGGCGGCCACCGGCTCGCTCACCCTTGCGCCCGTCAACGTCTCGGCCAAGGCAGAGCGCAGCGCCATCACCGAGGGCTCCGAATCCCTGGCCGCGCGCGCCATCAGCATCACCAAGGGCGACCAGGCGCTCAAGGACATACCGCAATCTGTCAGCGTGCTCACGCGCCGCCAACTGGACGACCAGGGCATCACCGACCTGCGCGTGGCCGCCAACAACGTCACCGGGACCGTGGGCGTCAAGGGCGTGGGGCAGGGCATGGTGCTTTCGGCCCGGGGCTTCCAGATCGACGCCTGGCAGTACGACGGCGTCGCCATCCCCCGCAACAACTACGCCCTGGGCAACTGGGGCACCGAAGGCATGGTCTTCTATGACCGGCTGGAAGTGCTGCGCGGCGCCTCCGGCCTGCTGCAGGGCACGGGCAGCCCCGGCGGTGCCGTCAACCTCGTGCGCAAGCGCGGGCAGGCGGAGCGCACCGTCGCCATCACCGCCCGTGCCGGCTCGTGGGACCGCTACGGCCTGCAGCTCGATGCGGGCGGGCCCCTGAACAGCGAAGGCACCCTGCGCGGCCGCGTCGTGCTGGACGAATCGCGCAGCCACTCCTTCGTGGACTACGTCAACGACCGCACGCGCTCCCTGTACGCCGCCCTTGACTACGACATCAGCCCCGACACCACCGTGGGCCTGGGCATCAGCCACTCCGACAGCAACGGCCGCCCCATGATCCGGGGCCTGCCGCGCTTTGCCGATGGACGCGACCTCGGCCTGCCGCGCTCCACCTTCGTCGGCGCCTGGTGGAACCGGGCCAGCATAGAACAGACCACCTTCTATGCCGACCTGGACCACCGCTTCAACGCCGACTGGAGGCTCAAGGTCTCCACCCTGCGCATGAGCGAGAAAAACACCTCCGCCCACCAGCGCATGCACGGCAACGTCGCGGCCGACGGCAGCGGCCTCACCTATGCCAACTGGGTCACCGACTTCGACTCCACCAAGGTCGGCCTGGACGCCTTCGTCAACGGCCGCTTCCAGGCGCTGGGCCTGCGCAATGAAATCACCGTGGGCGCCAACTACTCCCGGTACAAATCCAACGACATGTATGCGCGCACCTTCACGCCGGGCGGCAACATCTTCAACATCGACCACAACCGGCCCTGGCAGAACCTGGACACCATCATGGCCGGAGGCGGGATCAAGACCCTGCCCCGGTACGACGTGGAGCAAAAAGGCATCTACGCCAGCTGGCGTGCCAAGCTGGCCGAGCCGCTGACCGCCATTGCGGGCGCACGCGCCAGCTGGTACGACTACCTCTACAGCGTGCCCCTGTCCAACGCACGCACCTCCATCACCGCCTCGGGCGAGATCACGCCCTATGCGGGCCTGGTCTATGCGCTCACGCCCCAGTGGTCGGCCTACGGCAGCTACACCAGCGTCTTCGAGCCGCAGTCCGAGCGCACCGTGGCCGGCCACGTGCTGGATCCCATCATCGGCACCAACTACGAAATCGGCCTCAAGGGCGAACTGCTGGACGGGCGCGTCAACACCTCGCTGGCCCTGTTCCGCTATGACCACAAGAACCGTGCCGTCAACGACGTAGCCTCCGGCATGGCCTGCGACGACTGGTACTGCTCCACCGCCTCGGGCAAGGTGCGCAGCCAGGGGCTGGAAGCCGAAGTCAGCGGCGAAGTGCTGCGCGGCCTGCAGCTCATGGCCGGCTACACGTACAACACCACCAGGTTCCTCAGCGACCCCGTCAACCAGGGCAAGGTCTTCAGCACCTGGACGCCCCGGCACATGCTGCGCGCCTGGGCCGCCTATCGCCTGCCCGGTCAATGGAGCCACCTGAACGTGGGTGCCGGCTTCACTGCACAGACCCATACCTTGGGCTATGACCGCTCCTTCAAGGTCCCCGGCTTCACCGTCTGGAACATGCGCCTGGCCTACCAGCTCACCCCCGAAGTCAGCCTTGCCATGAACCTCAACAACGTCTTCGACAAGCGCTACTGGATCCCCGGCTTTGCCGAGCAAAACGGCAACAACGACTTCGGCGACCCGCGCAACCTCATGTTCACGCTCAAGTACACGCCGCGCATCTGAGAGGCAGGCGGGCGCGGGGGACTGAGGGCACGGGCCGTGCGCGCATTGCTGCCACGGCCCAACTCAGGCTGAACTCAGGCCCAACTGCTCCAGCGTGATGCAGGCCAGCCACCTGCATCCATCCAATGGCCAGGCGGCATCATCCGATATGCAGCGCCCTGTGGCGTCCATCTGGATACGGGTGACGTGGCGCGAAGCCCCGGGCTTTGAACGGCGGGCAGGCATGGCCAGCAAGGCTTCGGGCAGCGGCTGTGCTGGTGGGCTGGGTTGCAGTCCCTTGGGATTTTTGGCTGGGCGCAGGCGCTGCGGTGATCGCTCCATCCCGATCACCCACATCCAGAAGACTGCCGGGTCGCGAAATCGATGACCTGGCATTTCCAGCAGCAGCATGGCGCTGCCGCCCCGCTGCATGGCTTGGGCACAACGCAGCGGAGCGAGGGCGGGGAAATTCTCAAGCTGCGCTTTCCAGCCGGGCAGCAGCAACGCCAGAACCTGCGCCAGCTCCTGCGGGCCGGGCTGTGGCGTCAACTGCAGCGGCAATTGTACCTGCAGCCATGCCCGTTGCCGCAGCACGGCAGCGCACCGCCGTGCACACCACCAGGCGCCCAGCGGATCGGGCAGGCACTGGGCATCGGGAACCGTGGGCAGCGTGGCCCAGCGCGTCCTGCGCGAGGGTGTGCAGACCGCATACCGCCATTGCGTATCGAAGCGCAGGCCAGGCATGAAGGTGCGAACGGCAGACTTGGTGGGGCTATGCATTGCGACGGCAGATGCGCCACCGTCAGGCCGGTGCGGTCCTGGCTCCAAGCGTGACAGTGCCAAGCCAACGGCATGGGTGCCATGGCCCGTCGGCATTTTGCAGATGGCAGGACCCGTCGGCTTGCACCTGGATCCGGGTGGGGTATCCGCTGGACCAGGGGATGGTCCAGTCGAAGGGCAGGACCAGCAGGGCCTGGGGCGGTGCCATGGCTTGTATGTCCAGTGGCTGCCACGTGTCGGGTGCAACGCAATCTTCGGTGCACGGCAAAGGCAGTTGCGGCTCGTAGCCCGCCACCCAGGCCCAGAAAATGCCGGGCTTGGGGCCGTCACATTCCGGCGACTCCAGCATCAGCAATGCACTTCCTGCCTGCTCCACCGCATGGGCGCAGAGCAAGTGTGTCTCGGCGCATTGCGCATGTGCCTGCACGTTGCAATCGGGCATCAGCACATCGAGGATCTGCGCCATCTCCTGCACGCCGGCAACAGGGGGCAGGTGAGTGGGAAGCTGCAGGAACAGCCAGCTTCGCTGCTCCAGCACCACGGTGCACCGGCGAACGCACCACCAGACGCCATAGGGGTCGGCCGGGGCAACGGGGTCGGATGCCATCGGCAGCTGTGTCCAACTGGTGTGGCCCGATTCCGTGCGTCTCCTGTATTGCCAGTGCTCATCAAAGCGCAGGCCGCAGATGAGGCGGTGATCGAGACGGATGTCTTCCTGCGGAACCTCCCGCTCACATGGCTCTGGTGCGTCGTCGGGCTTTTGCATTATTCGGATCCGGAAAGGCCGCCGTTGCCGGCGCTGTGGTTGTCCGACTGCGCCACGGTAATGGCCCCGATGCACCGGTACCGGCCCCGGCGCGCATCGATGCCATCCACACCGCACAGCCCTTCGCCATCCACCGTCATCCTCAAGGCGTGGTTCCTTGTCAGGGGAGATTTCGAGCCGAAGGGCCAGATCAGCAGGGCGCGAGGACGCCCGGGCACGTCAAAGGCCGAAGTGCGCTTGGCGCGCTTGAACTTCTCATGCATTTCCACGCCGACCACCCAGGCCCAGAAAACGGGTGGCGCGCCAACACTCAAATCTTCGGCCTGCAACTGCAGCAAAGAGCAGCCATTGGCAAGCAGCGCATCGGTGCTGCGCAGCAGCGGCGCCTGTGCCGTGCTCTCGTCGAGCACCTTGACGTTCCAGTCCGCAAGCATTGCGGCCAGGGCCAATGCCACATCGCCGCATTCCGGCTGCACAGGCAGGCCCGGGGGCAGATGCACGGAATGCCAGGGCATGCGATTGAGCACCGCAACGCACTGACGCACGCACCACCACGCGCGCTGTGGATCTGCTGCAGCCACGCCGCCTGCGCGGGTTGCCGGCAGTCGCGCCCAATAGCGACGGCCTGACGGCATGCGTGCCGCGTACGTCCACAGCCCGTCAAAGCGCAGCCCAGGGGTGAAGCGGTGGGTGACGTGCGCGGTCTCAGCCACGGGACCTCTCGTCATCGTGTGCCGAAGGGCTGGCCCCGTAGGGAGTCTTGATGCCACAGCGGTCCCCGATGCGCATGAGCGCCATACCCAGGGATGTGCGCGGCTCTTTGGTCTTGCCCAGTGCGAGGTCAGAAATCGTTGCTTGACCGCAGCCCACTTCGCGGGCGATCTGGCTTTGACTGACACCCTTCGCTGCAAGTCTGGCGAGGTAGTCTTTCCATTCCATAGTTTCATCCTATCGAAAAGTCGATTTTTTTACAATCGAATTTGACATATCGGTTTTCCGTAAGCTACGGAGCATGTCAACCGATTTCGGCCAACGCCTCAAAAGCGCTCGCAGTCTCGCGGGCCTCACCCAAGCGCAGCTGGGCCGCCAGGCGGGCATGGGGCAATCGACCATTGCCGACCTTGAGAGAAGCGGAAACGGCACCTCCAAAACAGCCACGCTCGCCTCCCTGTGCGGTGTCTCGGCCCTGTGGCTGGAATGCGGCAAGGGCCCCATGTCGGCCGATGCCGCGGCGCTGCAGCGCCAACTGCCCCAGGGCACGCGCCGCTACCCGCTGCTTGGCCTGCAGCAGGCTGGCGGCCGCAGCGCACAAGACGCCATGGACGATGCCGACGATGAGCATTTCCTGGGCATCGAAGTCGCCAGCGACAACGCATCGCCCCGTGCGTTCTTCGTGCGACTGGAAGACAACGCCATGGCCCCGGAAATCCGGGAAGGGGACCGCGTGCTCATCGATCCCGCCCTGCCGCCGCGGCCCGGGGACTGCGTGCTGGCCACCGACTCCCGGCAACAGGCCATCTTGCGCAAATACCGGGTGCGCGGCCTGGACAAGGCCGGTGCGGAAATCTTCGAACTGGTGCCGCTCAACGAAGACCATCCCACACTGTGCAGCGACGAGCAGGCGCTGCAGTTGCGCGGCACCGTGGTGGAGCATCGCCGGCGGTTCCAGGCCCGGTAGCAGGGCCGAGGCCTTGGCACCGCTGCGGCGGCCCTGGTGCTGCCGGCTGCCGCGCCCGTGATTCATGGATGGCGGCAAGGGACAAGCGGCTTGGGCAAATCTTCCGACGAGGGCAGGCATCAACACAGTGGGTGCCCCTGCAGGAGGCCGGCATGGCCGACTTGGTCGACTTGGCCTCGTTCTCCGAGTTGGCCGCGTTGGTCGTCCTGCGCGGGTGACAGCGTCACGGCGGCAAGGCAGCGGCACTCGCGCCACTGCCCGTCAATGCCATCCACATCGCAGCGCCCGTCGCTGTTCATCTGCACCCGCGCCGCATAGCCGCAGGCCCAGGGCATGCTCCATCCAAAGGGAATGGTCAGCAGCGCGGCAGGGCGGGGCGCGCGGCTTGCCTGCCCTGGCTTCACCGGCGCGGGCAGCGTTTTCTGATGCATCTCCACGCCAATCACCCAGGCCCAGAACGTGCTCTGCGGGCGCTGGTGCAGCGCCTCTGACTGCAGTTGCAGCACGGCCCCGCCCCCTGCCAGCAGCGCCCGGGTGCAGGACTGCAGCGGCCTGTGCCCGGCACCGCCGCAGAGCGCCACCTGCCAGCGCGGCATCAGCGCGTTCAGGGCCAGCGCCACATAATCCGGCCCCGGCCGCAAGGGCATGTCTGGCGGCAGATCCACCGCCTGCCACATCTCCCGCCGCAGCACGGCAGCGCAGCGCCGCACGCACCACCAGGCGCCATGCGGATCGGCCCTGCCCGCATCCGGCTGCCCCAGCGGCAGCCGCGACCAACATGCCTGGCCCGATGGGGCGCGGGCGGCGTACTTCCAGCGTGCGGCGAAGCGCAGGCCGGGGGTGAAGTGGTGGGTGATGTGCATGTGATAAGGGCAAGCGTGCATTCATAGGAACGATCAATCGCCATTGCATCGTTGGAATCATGTCTTGTCAACACCCTTTGGTGTAATTCGTGGGCTCAAGTACACCCATGAGCGACACCTCAAATATCCGTTGTGCGAACCTGAATGCCCTTTGCCTGCGCTTGGGCTGGACCAGTCGGAAGGGCGACAACTCGGGCTCCCCTTCGGAGCTGATCAACCGACTTGGCCGGACATCGAGTTATTGGTCTGATCGCTTGAGAGGGAGAAAGCCCATAGGCGCGAAGCTGGCGCGCGAGATAGAAGAGGCGCTGAACCTGCCTAAATACTCCCTTGACGGGGATGAAGAGCACAGCGACTTCGTTCAGGTCTCGCAACTGGGCGTCGGCGTGGCCGAAGACTCGGAGGTTGAGAGCGCTCTTGTGGCGGAACTTGGCGCATTGCAGTTCCGGCGCGACTTTTTGCGCTCAGTTGGTGTCAGTGCGGTGAACGCGGCCCTCGTCCATGTGGCAGGAACCAGCATGGAGCCCACGATCCGGGACGGTGCCGTGCTCTTGCTCAATCGTGCGGATCGAACGCCGCGCCGTGGCAGCGTCTATGCATTCGTGTGGGAAGGGCAGATGCTTGTGCGGCGCTTTCAGCGGGTGGGCGATGTTTGGCATGCGGTGGCCGACAACGCTGATAAAAGCGAGCACCCGGATATCGTCATTGCTGGGAAGGCTGAGGGTCTGGTGCAGGGGCGAGCCATATGGGTGGGGGCCAAGCTCTGAGTCTGGTGTTGCTTGATGGCTGACTCTTTCATCCGTCGCGGGAACTTGAATGCCTTGTGCCTGTGTTTGGGTGGATCAGTCGCAGGGCCAAGTGCTTGGGCTCCCACTCGGAACTGATCAACCGGCTTGGCCGGTTGTCTAGTTTCTGGTCTGGTATCGACCCATTTTGTGATGGTGATTTATGGGTTGTGGGGGGCGGCGTTGCAGCGACAGCGGTCGGTTGCCCGAGATCGCTAAGCTTGAGGTGTCGGCTCTAATCCGGTCATTGAGCTACCCGCCAGATCGCGGCCCGAACGCCCGGAATCCTGAGGGTTATCGACATTGCCAGTGTCGGCACCCCGATAGCCGTCGTCGAGAGTGGGCGCCCCGATACATCGCCGACGCAGTCGCTTTTCCGTCTTCCTCAGATTTTGGTCTGTTTAGAGATCTCGAGAGCACCTACACGCCCGACCACTGGTTCTGCCGTCTGGGACGCAGTGAATGCATTACCGCTTGAGATGGCGGAACAGTAGACCTGCGGGCGACTCCCGACGCTTCCGTTCCTCGGCGGCGAGTTCCCCGTGTCGACTCTTGAGGTCCTTTAGGTTCGGCAATCCAGCGACTCCAAGAAGCGCGCTTGCGACACCAAGGGGAATGTTTGACGTAAGCGCGGCTGCAACACCGATCACCCCGGTTGCAAGACAAGCAGGAACATCTAAACCGTAAAGCTTCAACTTTTTGTTCCGCGCCTCCGCGAGAAGACGTTCGTGCTCACGGAATGCCAAGTCTATGTTTTCCACCACTCGATCTGCGGTTCTGAAGAAGTTGTTCGGATTCGTCCGCACAAGGTCTCCCACCCCGTTGCCGAGAATTTCACGGACCTCTTCTGCCAGGCCAGATTTTCGGATGTCAATGACAGCTTGACTTGGAACATTGCCCAACCAATCGAGGTTTTGCTCACGCTCTGCCACTAACGCTCTCGCCACGTGGACACCTTCTGCTTGGACCACATCAAGGGTTGCAGCCTCATACTCCAAGAGCCATGTGTAGTAGAGCCATGATGTTTCTGCGTGGATCAACGGAACCCCGCCTACTTGTGAACCGTTCTCACGCGCAGCCATAGCCTGCGGCATTCGCCCAAGGCAGGTGCCCAGCACATGATTTCCCGCAACGCTTGTATCCATACCCCTCGGCTGTGGGGATTGCTCCCGCATTGCTCGAATCAACTGTTCTCGAGGATCCCGGCTCTCCCACTCCGTGGCGAAAAGAAGTCGATCCGGCCGCTTCAGCTCATTCATCACTTGGTCAACGGTTGCAAGTTCACCGCAGAAAGCTGCCAAATGGTCAACGGATCCGAATTCCCTTCCAAACAGGTATTGTGCATGTTTCAAGATGGCGTGATGTGAACGCTCGAATACTTCTGTACGGCCGTCTACCCCCAAATCACCCGAGTTGGGCAAAACGACTGCAATCGGCAGATCAACTTCTGCTAGTGCGACGTCGCGGTATGTCATTGCTGTCAGCACATGTTTCAGAAGCATCTCTACCAGTCGCTCTGGCGGCATGGTCGAATTAAGGAGTGGCGCAATCCGAATGAACGGACAAGGAAGTACCACCGTATCGATGTAGAGGCCAGCGGTCGAAACCACGTTTCTCGTGTGTCCCGGGAAGAGGTCACCGGCGAACGTGGCTTTCAGTTGCGTGGAGTCCTGTAGGTGCCAAGCTCCCACGTCCGATACGGAACCCCAAAACTCGCGCAGTAGCGCAGCCATTTCAGGAAGACCCTTGTAGATCGTGCTTACCATTTCCGGGTTTTGGGCTACTCGGGAGGCAACTTGGGCCGGAGAAGCGCCATTTCTCATCATATGCTCGTAAACCCAACCGAGCTGGTGGAACAGAAAGGTGAAATACGTCTCCTGAATCTTGGCGATGCTGATCGAACGCTTTGCCTCATCGCGCTCCTTGAGGAATCGCACCATCATCCCGGTGGATCTGATGCGCCCATCTACGGACGCGGGGTTTACCCGGCCATCCGGGAGTAGCTGAATTGACGCAAGGCTCTGCAAAAAGCCTTCCACCAGGTGCTCTGCAATGAAAAGCTTCCCTGTCTGAAGGTGTTCTCTAACGACCGCGACCCGGTCGGTGATGTCCTGGATTTCTTCGTCGCTGAACGGTGTTGTCACGCGTGTCTCCGGTTGTCAGAACGTGATCCTACGCTGTACAGCCTCACAAACGGCCGATTCCAGGACGGAGTGCCAACTTCAGGTGCAGGTCAAGCTGGTGGACAAAGACTAGTACACAGTGGCTGCAGCGCTGGCCAGGCATGAAGGAAGCCTGCCGTAAGAGCTCTATCGCTCGTTGAACTGGGATCGCAGCTCAGAGATGGAGGAGCATAAACGCTTCACCTTGGCAACCGACATTCAGGCCTAATTTTGTGACCCGCACCATCCATGGCAGCGGGGCACCAACGAGAACACGATCGGATTGCTCAGGCAGTACCTTCCCAAAGGACTAGACCTGTTGGGATACTGGCAAGCGGGCCTGGATGCGATTGCAAGGCAATTGAGCCAGCGCTCCAGGAAGACGCTGGGGTTCAGAACACCTGCTGAAATGTTTGATGAGTTTGTTGCGTTGACTGGTTGAATCTACCGCCTGAAGCTGCCGGCTGGCATTCGCCTGGCGACCCATTGCAGATAGTCACTAACGTGCGAGCCTAAGGGGGGGGCGCAGTTAGAGTCTCTATGGAGAGAATTGTTGGAACTGACTTTCATTTGGATAGCGCTTCGCGCGGCTTGCCACCCAAAGTGACTTCTTTGATGAGGTATCTTATTTCCCCTGTATCACCGGAAAATCTCTTCGCGAACTCCGCTGATTCTAGTGGTGCATGTTTAATGACTTTCGCCTCGTAAGTAACTCCGACACCCGGCAAGCTGATTGACATTTTTGGACTCCGCCACCAAATAGCGGATCCCCCATTAAGGGAGAATGCACTTGTTTCAGCCCATGTGACGCCACCCAGGCCAACACGATAGCCAATTTCTGCTTTCCGGGAAAGAGTCGTAGCGTCGCGAGAAGCATGGAGAAAATCGGTGAAGGAGCGAAGCCTTTCTTCCAGTTCATTTGTCAGGAATGCCTCTGCGCCACTATCTCGTAATTGCTTTATTTTTCTTGTAAATTCGTCAATGGCTATGCGAAAAGAGTCAGTGGCTCCTGCGGTAGCTGGATTCCGTTGAAATGAGTTGTGGGCATCCGAAATGTCGGAAATGACGAGCGACAATGGGATGTAGATGCCTTTCGTATATTCGCGAGCATTCTGGAGATAGTGTTCGCGCAACTTATGACTGGCAATAAGCTCAAGCTCACGGACTCTGTGTCTAGTATTTAGATGCGAGGCAAAAGCCGCGATGGCGCCGCCGGCAACTGCGGCAACTGCGGCAATACCGGCGGTGATGATGGTGGATTCCATGGTGTAAGTGGTTATGATATTTATATGAAAAAACAAGAAAGATTTTCTTCAGATGAAATGAATTTGACTGTAGCAAGAATATGGCTCAAGCGGACGATGTCTATTGGGGTAAATAAAATCTTTTAAAATCGAATTATGAATTAAGAGTGGAAAGCTAGTGATCGAGTAACTAATCTACTTTGTGGCAAAAATTCCGGGAATGAAAAATTTACACTATCGCTATTCGACCCATTGCGTACTCTTGCCCGTTGATATCGAAGGGCCGCCTTCCAGGCCTGCATGCGAAAACCGGCAAAAGCGGTGAAATTGAATTCATTGTGAGAAGCTTGAGTCAGCTATTTGCCAAAATGCCCCGGGTCTTGGTGGTTAAGAAGAGATTTTGAAGCGAGGAATCGATAATTAGACTGATTTTGCTCTGGCTTATGAATTAATCATCAAGCGATTTAGAGTATTCGACCTTAATATCTAGAACGGGAGGTCGTCATCATCAGGGACGGTTTCGCCATATTGCTCATAGGAAACATACGATTCAAGCCAATCAGCTCTACTTAGAGGTTTGAGTCGGTCTGCATCGTCAAAAAGCCCCCTCCAAACCTTCAAAATATAATTCACCTTCTCGCCCTTGGCGTTTTTTTGTTGCTTGATCCATTCAATGTATTCTGGTGAGTCCCAGTGATTTTTCTCAAATGGACTCAATTGACGTGCAGCGAACGCCCATTGATTTAATTCAGAGATGTCTGCGAAAAAATTCGGTACTTGTTATTGGTCACTCGGCGCAAAGTGGCAAACAATGGATGATCGGTTAGAAGGATGTCCTTAACAGCAACGCCAGCCTCATCGGCCTTGGTTGACAAAAATTTCGCCAACTCACCCACGGTCGAAATAGAAGATTTTAGTTCGTCGAGAAGTTGAAGCTGCCCTTTGTGGCTTTGCTCTGCCAGCAGTCGTTGAAACAAGCCTGCGAGTTGTTCTTTCAGTAGAGTAATAATGTCGATCGCATTGTCAAAGCCAAAAAGTGGATTGCCCGTAGGTAATTGGTCAACCTCGTCAATGAATTCAAATATCTTTCGATCATGACTAAAGCTTACGCCCTCCACGTTCTTGTTTTTGTTGAAGAAGGAACGTTCGGCGAGCACACTTTTGTCAACAAAAACATAAACCTGCTTGCCCTGTTCGTAAGCGCGTCTAAGTTCGTTCTGTGTGATTGATCCTGTTGTGATGGTAGAACTGGATCCGTAACGGCCCCCTATAATGCAGACTAGAATGTCGCAATTTTCTATTTCCCGGTAGCATGAGCTTTCCAGCTTGTCACCTCGGGTGTATGGAATGGTTCCCATTTCGTGGCGGATCGATTCATATCCTAGATCCCTCATTGCACGCGAGATTTCGTCACGAATAACCTTCAGGTCGTAAAATGTCGAGCTGATAAAAATTTGTGGTCGGGCCATGAGTCTGAATGCGTATCGAAACGTATCAATCCTAGCACGAGTTCTTGTTTCCCATTAGCAATCGTAAATCCTAGCTTCTGACCGAAGTGCGTCTCATGTTAGTGACGTGACCCCAGCGCAAAGTGGGAAAAATGCACGTTTCGTGTTTGGTGGAAATGCAGTCTTCGGCCCTCCCGGGGCGCAAGCAAGAGCAGTTCCCAAGGGCTGGCGTGATCTGCACATGCGTGAAACCTGTGTACCTCTATCAGATAAAGCTTTGCATTCTTTGTTGATAGCTTATAACTATCGTTTTCATGATGCATAGCTACGGAGGGAGCGGGAATGTCACAGACTGAGAAAATTTCGGGCCCGGTGGGCCGTTCGGCAATGAACCATCCCAAGGACGTGGTGGTTGTTCAGAAATTGCTCAATGGGCACTTTGAACGTGATCCTTGCCGCAGACAGTTGCGGGTAGATGGAAGATGGTCCCAGGAACTGGAGCGTGCTATCGAGGCGTTTCAGCTATTGACCGGTGATCAGGTGATGATCAAGGGGCGTATAGCACCAGCGACGCGTATGTTCGAGCTCCTGAAGCAGCCGCCTGCGATTTTTGGCTACGAGAGAAGAATGGCGCAACGCATGCGCATAGAGCCTGTACAACAAGCATCAACGATTGAGGTACTGATCTTTGATGGACGTTTGATCAGCACAGGATCGCAGTGGGGGCACGCGGCGATTGATTTGGATGGCAAGGTGTATAGCCAGTCGCACAGCCGCTACGCCGTTCTTGAAAGATCTGGCTATTTGAGTTCCAACTTGGAGTACCGGGATGTTGTGGGGCTGACTTTGCGAGTTTCATTGGCGGAAAAGGCAAAAATCAAGTCTGAACTTGACAGCCGTGTCGCCGCCCAGAAGCCATACAGTCTTACAAACAACAGCTGCTCTACCAATGTGGCTGAAGTGCTTGAGATCGCTGGGATTCTTGCCCATGACCCACGGTTCCAGATGGTTCCGTCTTCATCGCGTATGGTCTCTCCCAAAGAGCTTCTGATCGCCATCTCTCGATCCGACAGAGTTCTGAAGCGCGACAACTACAAGAAGGGCAGTTGATGAAAAACGTACTGCGAAGGGGCGCGATCATGGCGTTGCTGGCAACTCTGGGATGCAGCCAGTCGCCGAGTGGGCGGTGGGAAGCGACGCAAAGCGTCGATGTTCTGCTGAAAAAGGGCGACCCACAGACAGTGTCATTTGTCCTCAACGCAGGGGACGTTTGCGCACTCGGCCAGCAGTGGAGCTTTGAAAAAGAGCTGCGTTACAAGGAAGTGATCTGCCCCCAAGGCAAGGGCTGGATCACTTCCGACACGCCGTTCAAAAAGCTGAGCGGCTGAGCTGGCAATGGGGCGAGTGCTCGCAGCGCCCCTCAGAAGCTATGCATCAACCCCGCAGTCACCCCCGTAGCCACATCCTTGTTCTGCCCGCCCTGAAACCCTCCGCTCCAATGCGTGCGGTCCAGCTCCGCATACAGCTTGCTGCGGCGTGACAGCTTGTATTCCGCAAACAGCAGGGCGCGGGTATAGCCGTCTGCGGCGCGGCCGCTGCGTTCGCGTTCCACGCGGTACAGGGCGGCGGTCAGGTCCAGCGTGCTGCGGGCGGACCAGGTGGCGCCCAGCGAGTGCACGCGCTGCACGGTGCGGGCGGTGGTGGCGTTGGTCTGGCCGTCGCTGCGCGCGGTGTTCAGCGCAAGGCGCAGCTTGTCCCATTGGTAGCTGGCGCCCAGGGTGGCGGCTTTCAGCTCCCACTGGTCTGCGGTCTTGAAGCGCTGGTAGGCGCCGGAGACGGTCCATGTCTTCGTGCCATAGGCCAGGCCCGCGCCGGCCGATGAGCGGGCGGAGCCGCCTTGCGCCGTCTCGCCAAAGCTGTACATGGCGCGGGCGGTGAGGCCGCCGAAGCGGCCGGTGTACTTGACCGAGTTGTCCAGCCGGTACGAGCCGGTGGTGGCGCCCGCGCTGCCGTATTCCACGCCCAGGCCGTGGCTGCTGAGCGCGGCGGTGGCGATGTTGGGGTTGAAGGAGGCAAACCGCATGCCCACGGGGTCCACGGGGCTGATGGCCTCTGCCAGCAGGTTGGTCTGGCGGCCGGCCGTGATCTGGCCCCAGCTGCCGCCCAGGCCCACGATGGCCGCGCGGTCGAAGAATTTGCTGGAGTTGGCGGTGGTGCCGGTGTCCAGGTTCAGGCCGGTTTCCAGGTTGAACAGGGCGTACATGCCGCCGCCCAGGTCTTCGCGGCCCCGAAACCCGAAGCGGCTGGTGGTGTTGACGCCGCTGGACAGCGCGGCGCCCGAGGTGTTGCTGGCCGCGTTGGCAGCGGTGAGGCCGCTGGTGTAGCGCACGCCGGTATCGGCAATGCCGTAGAGCGTGATGCTGGATTGCGCAAGGGCCGACAGCGGTGCGGCGGCGAGGGTGATCAGCACCAGGGTTTTGGTGTTCATGGGTGTGGCGAGGGTGATAGGGCTGGGCAGCGGCATGCCGCAGCAGTGCCGTTGCAGCGCCGCTGAATGGAGGTCGAACCGGGGAGGGGTGAAGGCCCCCTGTGTGTCGAGGGCCTAGAGGGCCTTGAGTGCCTAGAGAGCCTTGAGGGCTCGTGGGCCTGCCGTCAGGGCTTGGCCGCCGGCTCCATGCCGGTGCTGCGCACGATGGGCGCGGCGGCGGGGGCTGCCAGGAAGCGGATCAGGTGTCGCGCCGTGTCAGGGCTCTTGGCGCCGGTGGCCACGCCTGCGGAGAAGAAGACGCGCTGCTGCACTTCATCGGGCAGGGGGCCGACGAATTCCAGCTCCTTGAACGGCAGCAGTTCGCTGACCTGCTGGAAGCCGATGTCCGCATCGCCACGCAGCACCACGGCGCCCACGCGCTCGCTGAGGATGCGGGTGGCCTTGCCCTTCATCTGCTCGGCCACGCCCAGGCGCGGGAACAGTTCGTTGGCCAGGTAGGTGCCGCTGGCGCTGGCCGAGTAGGCAACGGATTTGGCGTCCAGCAGGGTCTGCCTGAGCGCGTCCACGGTGCTGATGTCGGGCTTGGGCGTGCCCTTGCGCACGCTCATGCCGATCATGGAGCGCGCCAGGTCCACGCGGCTGCCCGCTTCCACCTTGCCTTGCGCTGCCAGGTTGTCCAGGGCCGAGTCGGCGAGGATGACCACGTCGAACTGCTCGCCCCGCGCCAGCCGGCTGGGAATGGAGTCCTGCGCATTGCCCATGGAGGCGCCACGCGAGGTGACGACCTTGTGGCCCGTGGCCTGCTCGTACAGGGGTATCAGCTGGTCATAGGCGGCAGAGAAGCCGCCCGAGGTGACCACGCGGATTTCATCTGCGGCGGCGGTGGAGGGCGCGGCAGCGCCCAGGGCCAGGCCCAGGCTGAGGGCGCCGCCCAGCAGCGCGCCCAGGGTGCGGCGGCGCAGGGTGGATGGCACGGGGGACTGCAGGGGGGTGGAACGGATGGCGGTCATGGTTTGTCTCCTGGTTTTTTATGGTTGGGGAACGGCTAACGGCTGCCGAGGGAATCAATCGGCGGTGATTTTTCGCTCGCGGATGATGCGGCCCCACTTGGCGTGCTCGGCGCCAATGAACTGGCCCAGTTCCTCGCGGGTGCCCGGGGCGGCGGTCTGGCCGTGCTTGAGCAGGTTGTCGCGCACTTCGGGGGTGTTCAGCACCTTGACCAGCTCGGTGTTCCAGCGGTCCAGCAAGGGCTTGGGCGTCTTGGCGGATGCCACGAAGGCGTACCAGTTGGTTGCGTTGAAGCCGGGGAAGCTTTCGGCCACGGTGGGCACGTTGGGCAGGTAGGCCGGGCGCGTGAGGCCCGTGGTGGCCAGCGGGATGAGCTTGCCCGATTCGATGTGGGGCAGGGCCGTGGGCGGGGCTGCGTAGAAGGAGGTCACGCGGTTGCCCAGCACGTCCTGCAGGGCGGGCGCGCCGCCCTTGTAGGGCACGTGCAGGGTGTCGATCTTGGCGACATCGTTGAGCAGTTCACCGGCCAGGTGCGATGCGGAGCCGGGGCCGGTGGAGGCGAAGTCCAGCTTGCCGGGTTCGCGCCTGGCCTTGGCCACGTATTCGCCCAGGGTCTTGATGCCCGTGGCGGCCGGCACGACGAGCACGTTGGGAAAGTTCACGCCCATGGTGATGGGGGCCAGGTCCTTGAGCGGGTCGTAGCCGATCTTCATGAAGTGCGGCGCAATGGCCAGCGGGCCGATGGAGCCGAAGAGCAGCACCGAGCCGTCGGACGGGCCATTGGCCACCTGCGTGTGGGCCAGGTTGCCGCCCGCGCCGGGCTTGTTTTCCACGACCACGCTCTGGCCGATGTTCTCGCCCAGCTTCTTGGCGATGATGCGCGCGGCGATGTCGGCCGAGCCGCCTGCAGCAAAGCCGACCACCATGACCACGGGTTTCTTGGGGGGGAAGTCCTGGGCCTGGGCGGTGCCCACGGCCAGGGAAAGAAGGGCGGCCAGGGCGCCGCCCGCGATCAGTCTGCGTTGGTGCATGTCGTCTCCGTTTGTTGGTCTTGCCTGCCCGCAGGGGGCAGCGTTATCAAGGGCGCCATCCTATGCAGGGGCTGCTATTCTGTGAATTGCAACTTTTGGAGGGACTGTTGCATGCAGCGCATCAAATTCGACATGGGGGAGTTGATCGCCTTCGTGACCACGGCCGAGAAGGCCAGTTTTCGCCTGGCCGCAGAAGCGCTTTTCCTGTCGCCGCCTGCCTTGAGCCGGCGCGTGGAGCGCCTGGAGTCGGTGCTGGGCGTGCGGCTGCTGGAGCGCACCACGCGGCAAGTGAAGCTGACCGAGGTAGGCCATGAATTCCTGCAGGAGGCGCGCCGGGCCCTGGCCGGCCTGGACGAGGCCGTGCAGCGCGTGGATGACCAGGTCAAGCTGCGCCGTGGCCGGGTGACGGTTGCCTGCGTGCCTTCGGTGGCCACCAATCTGCTGCCCCCGGTACTGAAATCCTTTGCCGTGGAGCAGCCCGATGTGCAGGTGCACGTCATCGACGAGAGCGCGCACCAGGTGGTGGAGGCCGTGCTGCGCGGGGAGGCGGATTTCGGCCTGAGCTTCACGGGCAGCCAGGAGCCGTCGCTGCGCTTTGAGGCGCTCACGCGCGAGCGCTATGTGCTGGCCATGCCGCGCAGCCATGCCTGGGCCGGGCGCAGCCAGGTGGAATGGGCCGAGCTGGCGGGCAAGCGCCTGGTGTCCGTCTCCCACCAAAGCGGCAACCGGCTGCTGCTGGACCAGGTCATGGCCGGCCTGCCAGAGCAGCCCGTGGCCTGGCACGAATGCAACCACGTCACGGGCGCCCTGGCCCTGGTGGAAGCGGGCCTGGGCCTGGCCGCCGTGCCCCAGCTGGCCCTGCGCCAGGACCATGCCCAGGTCTGCGGCGTGCCGCTGACCGCGCCCGATGTGTGGCGCACGCTGGGCCTGCTGCAGCGGCGCGATCGCATGCTCGGGCCTGTGGCGCAGGCGTTGCGGGAGTGTCTGGTGCAGGCCCAGGAAGCGGGCCGCTGAGCGGGAATGCCGGTTCGGCAACGGCCCGCTTGTGCGCGATGCAGATGCCCGCCTCGCTTGTGACCCGGATGCTCCCCCGAACAGCACCGACGGGGCAGGTTTAAGGCTTTATATGAGTTTTAATCATGTAATTGTGAGATAAAACCATTTTACTTCATTGATTTGGCTCCATATCATCCGCTCCCATTGTTCGTTTGCATTTTGGGAAGCAGTCATGGCCATCACTTCACCTCGGACCGCATGGTCGCCACAACCGGCTCCCGCGTTGAACCCCGGCCATCTTGCGTGAGAGCAGCAATGACACGTCCACTTCGTCTGGTCGCCGTATCCGGCGGACTGCAGCGCCCCTCCAAGTCTGCCGCCCTGGCAGAGCATCTGTCTGATCTGATCGCCGACGAAGTTCCGTGCGAACAACGCCTGGTGGAACTGGGCCAGCTCGCGCCGCAGCTTGCCGGCGCGGTCTGGCGCTCGCAGTTGCCCGAGACGGTGGAGCGTGAGCTTGCGGCGGTGGAGCAGGCGGATGTGCTGGTGGTGGCCACACCGGTCTTTCGCGGCGCCTACACCGGGTTGTTCAAGCATTTCTTCGACTTCGTCCACCAGGACGCCTTGATCGACAAACCCGTGCTGCTGGCGGCCACCGGTGGAAGCGAGCGCCATGCCCTGGTGATCGACCACCAGTTGCGGCCGCTGTTCAGCTTCTTCCAGGCACGCACCCTGCCACTGGGTGTCTACGCGACCGACAAGGATTTCGTGGACTACCGCCTGCACGACGAGGCATTGCTACAGCGGGCCGCGCTGGCGGTTCAGCGGGCATTGCCGCTGGTCGAACTGAGGCAGCGCACCATGCCCCATCTGGCCGAATCAGCGGCTGTTGCCTGAAGAAAACAACGGTTTTCTCTCCACGCCCATGGGCCTCCTGAACTCATGAGGCTGCTGGCCGGCCAGGACGTGATGGTGGGCCAGGCGAAGGGGAACATCCCAGGAGTTCATGGTTTGCCCTGTATCGGATTCAGGCAGCTGTCTTGGAAAAAGACACTGAATCTGTCCAATGGCCAGACACTTTCGGCCCTGGCACGGGCTGCCTGGCCCCGGGGGCACAAGGCCGTCCCTGTCTTGGTGCCGCCTGGGCGTGCCTGGCACAAAGCATGCATGGTCCCCTTGCAAAACGGCAGGCCCAGCCAGGCCATCAAGCCGCAAACCCCAAAGGAGACAAACCATGCACCGCCGCCCCTTCCTCCATTGCGCCATCGCACTCGCCGCCATGGCCGCTGCAGCTCCTGCTGCACTGGCCCAGCAGGGCGAGATCCGCATTGCCCACGTCTACAGCAAGACCGGCGCGCTGGAGGCCTATGGCAAGCAGACCCAGGCCGGGCTGCTGATGGGGCTGGAGTACGCCACGGGCGGCAGCATGGCGGTGAATGGCAAAAAGCTGGTGGTGATCGAGAAGGACGACCAGGGCAAGCCCGACCTGGGCAAGAGCCTGCTGGCCACGGCGTATTCCGATGACAAGGCCGATCTGGCCGTGGGGCCCACGTCGTCCGGCGTGGCGCTGGCCATGCTGCCGGTGGCCGAGGAGTACAAGAAGATTTTGCTGGTGGAGCCGGCCGTGGCCGATTCGATCACGGGCGACAAGTGGAACAAGTACATCTTCCGCACGGGCCGCAACTCCAGCCAGGACGCCATCAGCAATGCGGTGGCCATCGACAGGGCGGGCGTGACGATTGCCACGCTGGCCCAGGACAACGCCTTCGGCCGCGACGGGGTGAAGGCCTTCAAGGACGCCATCAAGAAGGGCAAGCTGGCGCATGAGGAGTACCTGCCTGCCGCCACCACGGATTTCACGGCAGGGGCGCAGCGGCTGATCGACAAGCTCAAGGACCAGCCGGGCAGGAAGATCATCTGGATCGTCTGGGCCGGGGCGGGCAATCCGTTCAAGATCGCGGACCTGGACCTCAAGCGCTACGGCATCGAGATCGCCACGGGCGGCAACATCCTGCCCGCCATGGCGGCCTACAAGAATCTGCCGGGCATGGAGGGCGCCACGTACTACTACTACGGCATTCCCAAGAACCCGGTGAACGAGGCGCTGGTGTCCATGCACTACAAGCAGTACAAGACGCCGCCGGATTTCTTCACGGCGGGCGGTTTCTCTGCGGCCATGGCCATCGTGACGGCGCTCAAGAAGACAGGTGGAGACACCAAGACCAACGGTCTGATCAAGGCCATGGAGGGCATGAGCTTCGACACGCCCAAGGGCCAGATGACCTTCCGCAAGGAAGACCACCAGGCCCTGCAGAGCATGTACCACTTCAAGATCCGCGTGGACCCGGCGCTGGCCTGGGGCGTGCCGGAACTGGTGCGCGAGATCAAGCCCGAGGAGATGCAGGTTCCCATCCGCAACGGCCGCTGAGCAATGTTGCGCACAGAGGATCTGACCATCCGCTTCGGGGGCCATGTGGCCGTCAACGGCGTGAGCTGCGCTTTCGAGCCGGGCACGCTGACGGCCATCGTGGGCCCCAACGGGGCGGGCAAGACCACGTATTTCAACCTGATCTCGGGGCAGCTCAAGGCCACTGCCGGGCGCGTGCTGCTGGGCGGGCGCGAGCTGACGGGGCTGGCCCCTTCGGCGCGCACGCGCGCCGGGCTGGGGCGGGCGTTCCAGCTCACCAATCTGTTCCCGCACCTGAGCGTGCTGGAGAACGTGCGCCTGGCCGTGCAGGCGCGCGACGAGGGGCCGCACCGGCGCGGCCTGAACCTGTGGAGCATCTGGAGCGACCACCGGGCATTGACGCAGCGGGCGCTGCACATCCTCGACCAGGTGGCCCTGTCCGCACGGCGCGACGAGGCCGTGGCCGCGCTGCCGCATGGCGACCAGCGCAAGCTGGAGGTGGCCTTGCTGATGGCGCTGGAACCCCAGGTCTATATGTTCGACGAGCCCACGGCGGGCATGAGCCATGACGAGGCGCCGGTGATCCTGGACCTGATACGCAAGCTCAAGCAGGACCGCAGCAAGATCATCCTGCTGGTGGAGCACAAGATGGATGTGGTGCGCGAGCTGGCCGACCGCATCATCGTGCTGACCAATGGCACGCTGGTGGCCGATGGGCCGCCGGCCGAGGTCATTGCCTCGCCTGTGGTGCAGCAGGCCTACCTGGGTGTGATGCCGGAGCAGGGCGCCGTGAAGGAGGCCGCGTGAGCGCTGCCGCCAACCTCAACCCAAACCCCAACCTGCTCGAACTGTCGGGCGTGCACACGCATATCGGGGCCTATCACATCCTGCATGGCGTGGACCTGGCCGTGCCGCGCGGGCAGCTGACCATGCTGCTGGGGCGCAACGGCGCGGGCAAGACGACCACGCTGCGCACCATCATGGGCCTGTGGCGGGCCAGCCAGGGGCGCATCGCCTTTGGCGGGACCGACATCACGGCCCTGCCCACGCCCGCGATCGCGCGGCTGAACATTGCCTATGTGCCCGAGAACATGGGCATCTTCGCGGACCTGACGGTGCAGGAAAACCTGCTGCTGGCCGCGCGCGGCGCCTCGCGCGCCGACCGCATGGACGCGCAGCGGCTGCAGTGGATCTTCGGCATGTTCCCGGCCGTGGAGAAGTTCTGGAACCACCCGGCCGGCAAGCTGTCGGGCGGGCAAAAGCAGATGGTGGCGGTGGCGCGCGCCATCGTGGAGCCGCGCGACCTGCTGATCGTGGACGAGCCCAGCAAGGGCCTGGCACCGGCCATCATCGAGAACATGATCGCGGCCTTCGCCCAGCTCAAGGCGGGCGGCACGACGATTGTGCTGGTGGAGCAGAACCTGGGCTTTGCGCGCCGCCTGGGCGACCGCGTGGCGGTGATGGACAACGGCCGCGTGGTGCACGCGGGCGGCATGGCCGAGTTCTCGGCAGACGCGGCGTTGCAGCAGTCGCTGCTGGGGCTTTCGCTATGAACAAGCTGAACAGGCTGGATGTGGATTTCAAGCCGCTGCTGCTGGTGCCCGTGCTGGCCCTGGTGGCGCTGCCGCTGGTGGGCTCGGCCTCGACCTGGCTGACGCTGACGGTGGCGGGGCTGGCCATGGGGATGATCGTGTTCATCATCGCCTCGGGGCTGACGCTGGTGTTCGGGCTGATGGACGTGCTGAACTTCGGCCACGGCGTGTTCATCGCGCTGGGCGCCTTCGTGGCCACCAGCGTGCTGGGCGCCATGGGCGACTGGACGGGGTCGGACCAGCTGTGGCGCAACCTGCTGGCCGTGCTGCCGGCCATGGTGGTGGCCATGCTGGTGGCGGGCGCCATCGGGCTGGCGTTCGAGCGCTTCATCGTGCGGCCCGTGTACGGCCAGCATCTCAAGCAGATCCTGATCACCATGGGCGGCATGATCATCGGCGAGGAGCTGATCAAGCTCATCTGGGGCCCGCAGCAGATTCCGCTGCCGCTGCCCCAGGGCATGAAGGGCGCCTGGCTGCTGGGCGATGCCGCCGTGGAAAAGTACCGCGTGGTGGCCGTGCTGGTGGGGCTGGCGGTGTTTGCCCTGCTGGCCTGGACGCTGTCGCGCACCAAGATCGGCCTGCTGATCCGCGCGGGCGTGCAGGACCGCGAGATGGTGGAGGCCCTGGGCTACCGCGTGCGCCGCCTGTTCGTGGGCGTGTTCGTGGCGGGCTCGGCGCTTGCGGGGCTGGGCGGGGTGATGTGGGGCATGTACCAGCAGAGCGTGGTGCCGCAGATGGGGGCGCAGGTCAATGTGCTGATCTTCATCGTGATCATCATCGGCGGGCTGGGCAGCACGGGCGGGGCGCTGATCGGCGCGCTGCTGGTGGGGCTGATGGCCAACTACACGGGGTTCCTGGTGCCCAAGGTGGCGCTGTTCTCCAACATCGCGCTGATGGTGGCCATCCTGCTGTGGCGGCCTCAGGGCGTCTATCCCGTGGCGAACCGCTGAAGGAGTGATCGACATGCTCAACCGATTGCTTTCCGGCGACCTGCCGCGCAGCCGCGTGCTGGCGGTGCTGCTGCTGTTGATTTTTGTGGGGCTGGCGGCGGCGCCGTTCGTGTTCCCGGGCGTGAAGGCGCTGAACGTGGCGGCCAAGGTGCTGATCTTCGTGGTGCTGGTGGCCAGCTTCGATCTGCTGCTGGGCTACACCGGCATCGTGAGCTTTGCGCACACCATGTTCTTCGGCATTGGCGCCTATGGGGTGGCGATTGCATCGTCGCGCCTGGGCGCGGGCTGGGGCGCGCTGGCGCTGGGCCTGGGCGCGGCGCTGCTGGTGTCGCTGCTGCTGTCGCTGGCCATCGGCCTGTTCTCGCTGCGCGTGCGGGCCATCTTCTTTGCCATGATCACGCTGGCCGTGGCGGCGGCGTTCCAGACGCTGGCCTCCCAACTGTCGGAATGGACGGGCGGGGAGGACGGGCTGAGCTTCAAGCTGCCCGAGTGGCTGTCGCCCAGCTTCGAGCCCTTCGAGAACGAGGTGCTGGGCGTGCTGATCGACGGGCGCATCATCACCTACTACCTGCTGTTCGTGCTGGCCGTGGCGCTGGTGCTGGCGCTGCTGCGCATCGTCAATTCCCCGTTCGGCCGCGTGCTGCAGGCCATCCGCGAGAACGAGTTCCGTGCCGAGGCCATCGGGTACCGGGTGGTGGTGTACCGCACCCTGTCCAGCGTGCTGTCGGCCCTGTTCGCCTGTGTGGCCGGGGCCATGCTGGCGCTGTGGCTGCGCTATAACGGGCCCGATACCTCGCTGTCGTTCGAGATCATGATGGACTGCCTGCTGATCGTGGTGATCGGCGGCATGGGCACCATCTATGGCGCGGCGATCGGCTCGGTGCTGTTCCTCATCGCCCAGAGCTATCTGCAGGACCTGCTGCGCGTGGCCAGCGAGGCCGCGCACAGCCTGCCCTGGCTGGCCGCGCTGCTGTCGCCCGACCGCTGGCTGCTGTGGCTGGGCGTGCTGTTCGTGTTGTCGGTCTACTATTTCCCCACGGGCGTCGTGGGGCGTCTGCGTTCTTCCCGCGCCGGAGCCTGACCAGGGCCCCTGGCGCATTCGTGCATCAGAGAACTACCACAAGGAGATGGGCATGTTGAAGCGTGAAGAGATGGTGTCGTCGATTCCTGCAACCCCCTGGCGCTGGGCCTTCACGGCGCTGGCGGCGGCCGCGCTGGCGGCCTGCGGCAGCGGCGAGCGTGAGCCCAGCAACGATCTGCCCAAGGGCTTTACCGAGCTGGGCGCCACGGTGTATCCGGCCACGGCCACCGGCACGGGCGCCACGGCAGCCACGCAGGACTTGCTGACGGGCGGCCTGGGCAAGACGGGCCTGGGCGCCGCAGCTGCGCCCCTGTACGCGGACCCGGCCAATCCCACGGCGGCGGAGCTGCGGCGCAATGCGCTGTACTCCAACTACCGGGGCATCCTGGACCCCACGGCGGGCGGCGGCTACGGCACGCTGTACGGCCCCAACATCACGGCAGACGGGCAGGTGACTGCGGGCGAAGGGCTGATCCCCGGGCGCGAGTACCTGGCCGTGCTGGACGACGGCACGGGCCGCAAGCAGACCATGGTGGCCGTGCAGGTGCCGGACAGCTTTGACCGCAACCGGCCCTGCATCGTGCTGGGCCCGTCCTCGGGCTCGCGCGGCGTGTATGGCGCCATCGGCACGGCGGGCGAGTGGGGCCTGAAAAAGGGCTGCGCCGTGGCGCTGACCGACGCGGGCAAGGGCGTGGGCCTGCACAACCTGAGCGACGACACCGTCAACAAGCTGGACGGCACCCGCGCCACGCGCACGGACGCCGGCAGCCTGTCCTTCTTTGCCGCACGGCTGACCGATGCGGCGCGCGCCGCCTACAACGCGGCGTTTCCCAACCGCATTGCCATCAAGCACGCGCATTCCCAGCAGAACCCTGAAAAGGACTGGGGCAACGACACGCTGGCCGCGGCCCGCTATGCGCTGTACGTGCTCAATGCCCGCTATGGCACCACGCAGGACCCCGTGCCCTTCGGCAAGGACAACACGCTGGTGCTGGCGGGCTCGGCCTCCAACGGCGGCGCGGCCGTGCTGCGTGCGGCCGAGCTGGATACGGACGGCCTGATCGACGGCGTGGTGGCCTCCGAACCCGTGACCGAGATGCCCACGCGCCAGGGCTACACCATTGCCGTGGGCAATGCGACCATGCCCAACCCGGGCCGCACGCTGGCCGAGTACACCACCTACGGCAACATCTACCAGCCCTGCGCGGCGCTGGCGCCCGATGCGGCGCTGACCGAGACATCCATCTTCAACTACATAGGCCTCACCGCCATGACGGCGCGTGCCGAGGCACGCTGCACCAGCCTGGCCGCCAAGGGCCTGGTCATCGGCGCCACCACGGCCGACCGCGCCGCCAATGCGCTGAGCAAGCTGCGCCTGTACGGCTGGACGCGTGACCACGACCGCATGCACAACGCCCACTACGCGCTGGGCAACGGCCCCATCCTGTCGGCCATGTACACCATGGCCTATGGCCGGTTTGGCGTGGATGCCAACCTGTGCCGCACCAGCTTTGCGGCCGCCAATGCCACGGGCGACGTGGTGCCCGCCACGGGGGCTGCGCTGGCCCAGAGCTTTGCCACGGCCAATGGCACGGCCAACGGCACGCCCGCCACGGTGGTCTACAACGACTCGGTGGGCGGGGCCAAGGCCTGGCAGTTTGCCGTGTCGCCCTCCACGCGCGTGGCCGACTTCGGGCTGGACAACGCGCTGTGCCAGCACGCGCTGGTGACGGGCTTCGATCCGGTGACCGGCTTCAACCTGTCCGAGAGCAGCGTGCCCACGCGCGCCCAGAGCGACGCCGTGCGCGCCGGCATCAACGAGGTGCTGCATACCGGCAGGCTGCGCGGCAAGCCCACCATCATCGTGGCGGGCCGCAGCGATGCGCTGGTGCCGGTCAACCACAATGCGCGCGCCTACACGGTGCTCAACCGTGGCCTGGATGGCTCCAGCACGCGGCTGCGCTATATCGAGGTGGTGAATGCCCAGCACTTCGATGCCTTCCTGCCGTTCTCGGGCTTCGACACGCGCTTCGTGCCGCTGCACCCGTACTTCAACCAGGCCATGGATGCCGTGTGGGCCAACCTGCGCAGCAGCAACGCGG
>NZ_JTKZ01000094.1:0-77632 GCF_000799035.1 Delftia sp. ZNC0008 | reverse complement strand
CAGGCCGTTCCGATGCCGCGCCCCTGCCCGCCGATCTGGCCGCGCGCATTGCCGCCCTGCCTGGCGTGCAGCGCGCCCAGCCCATGCGCAGCACCAGCCTGTGGCTCAGCCCGGATCGCCCTGCCGTCAGCCTGCTGCTGCGTCCGCTGCATGGCCCCCAGGGCCAGCAGTTGCCGTGGATACAAGGCCCCGTGCAAGCGCCCGCTGGCAGCACGCCCGTTTATGTCAGTGAAGCCGTGGCCCAACTCTATGGCGTGCGGCCGGGCCAGGAGTGGCCGCTGCTGGCCCAGGCCCTGCCGTCGGAAGATTCCCGCGTGTTTGTGGCCGGCATCTGGCGCGACTATGTGCGCCAGTTCGGCGCCATCGCCATGGACTGGGACGACTACCAACGGCTTGCCGACGGCAGCGCCACCACAGCAGGCCCCACCGAAATCGCCATCTGGCCGGACGGCGACGACACGGCCACGGAGCAGCAGCTGCAGGCGCGCATCCAGTCGCTGATGACCGGGCCGGGCGCCGCGCAGGCACTGGAGTTCGCCAGCAGCGGCGCGCTGCGCGAGCGCTCCATGCGCATCTTCGATCGCAGCTTTGCCGTGACCTACTGGCTGCAGGCCGTGGCCATCGGCATCGGCCTGTTCGGCATCGCGGCCAGCTTCAGCGCCCAGGTGCTGGCGCGGCGCAAGGAATTCGGCCTGCTGGCCCACCTGGGCCTGACGCGGCGCGACATCCTGGCCGTGGTGGCCGGCGAAGGCATGGCCTGGACCACGGCCGGCGCCATCGCCGGCAGCCTGCTGGGCCTGGGTGTGGCCGTGATCCTGGTGCATGTGGTGAATCCGCAAAGCTTTCACTGGACCATGGAGCTGTCACTGCCGTGGCCCCGCCTTTTGGCGCTGGCTGCCAGCGTGATCGCGGCAGGCACGCTGACGGCCTGGCTGGCCGGGCGTGCGGCTGCAGGGCGCGAGGCAGTGCTGGCGGTCAAGGAGGATTGGTAAGAGGCAGCCTGCGACAATGGCCGCCATGCCGCACACCACCTCCCCCTGGCTGCATGAAGCCATCAACCGCATCGAGGCCGACTACCAGCGCAGTGCCGACACGCACCTGATACCGCTGCCCCTGCCCGGCTTTGCCGGCCTGGGGATCGACCTCTACCTCAAGGACGAATCCACCCATCCCACGGGCAGCCTCAAGCACCGGCTGGCGCGCTCGCTGTTTCTCTATGCGCTGTGCAATGGCTGGGTGCACGAGGGATCGACCATCGTCGAGGCATCGAGCGGCTCCACGGCCGTGAGCGAGGCCTACTTCGCGCGCCTGCTGGGCCTGCCCTTCGTGGCCGTGATGCCGCGCAGCACCTCGGTGGAGAAGATTGCACTGATCGAGTTCTACGGCGGCCGCTGCCATCTGGTGGACAGCGCCGCCCAGGTCTACGACGAGGCACGCGCCGTGGCCGCGCAGGCCGGCGGCCACTACATGGACCAGTTCACCTATGCCGAGCGCGCCACCGACTGGCGTGGCAACAACAATATTGCGGAGAGCATGTTCACCCAGATGCGGCGCGAGCGCCATGCCGTGCCGCGCTGGATCGTGGTGGGCGCGGGCACGGGCGGCACCAGTGCCACCATCGGCCGCTACGTGCGTTTCCAGCGCCATGCCACGGGCATCTGCGTGGCCGACCCCGAGGGCTCGGTGTTCGCCGCCTACCACCGCACGGGCGATGCCACCCTCACCGCGCCGGGCTCGCGCATCGAGGGCATAGGCCGCCCGCGCGTGGAGCCCAGCTTTGTGCGCACGCTGGTGGACCGCATGGAGGAAGTGGCGGACTGCGATTCCCTGGCCGCCATGCGCAGCCTGTCCGCACTGCTGGGCCGGCGCGTGGGGCCGTCCACGGGCACCAACTACGTGGCCATGCTCAGGCTGGCCAGCGAGATGCGCCAGCGCGGCGAGCAGGGCTCCATTCTTTCGCTGCTGTGCGATGCGGGCGAGCGCTACCTGCCCACCTACCATGATGCGGACTGGGTGATGCAGCGCATCGGCGACTGCGGGCCGGCCCAGGCGCGCATCGCGCAGCTGCAAGGCTGATCCATGATGCCCCTGCCCCGCCGCCATCTTCTGGGCCTGGCTGCCGGCCTGGGCCTGGGGGCGGCAGGACTGCCCGCCCAGGCACTGCCGCCACGCACGCTGGTCTTCCCGCGCGACCACGGCAGCCACCCCGGGCTGCGCACCGAGTGGTGGTACATCACCGGCCAGGCACGCGCGGCGGGCCGGGCCTGGGGTTTCCAGATCACCTTCTTCCGGTCGCGCGTGCAGGCCACGCAGGAGCTGCGCTCCGCCTTTGCGGCGCGCCAGCTGCTGTTTGCCCACGCGGCGCTGTGCGATGTGCAGGGCGCCCGCCTGCACCACGACCAGCGCATTGCGCGCGCAGGCTTGGGCATTGCCCAGGCCAGCGAGACCGATGCCGACGTGCGGCTGCAGGACTGGTCGCTGGCCCGCACCGATGAAGGCGCTGCCGAGCGCTATACCACGCGCCTGCGCAGCAGCACATTCGCCCTGGACCTGCGCTTTGACACCCACCTGCCCCCCTTGCTGCAGGGCCGCGCCGGCCTGTCGCGCAAGGGTCCCGAACCCGATCAGGCCAGCTACTACTACAGCCGCCCGCAGCTGCAGGTGAGCGGTACGCTGGAGCTGGCAGGCCAGCGCATGGCGATAGAAGCCGCACGCGAGCCCGGCGACAACCGCGCCTGGCTGGACCATGAATGGAGCCAGGCCCTGCTGCACCCCGAGGCCGTGGGCTGGGACTGGATAGGCATGAACCTGTTCGACGGCGGCGCGCTCACGGCCTTTCGCGTGCGACGGGCGGATGGCAGCGCGTTGTGGGCCGGCGGCTCGCTGCGCGGTGTGGATGGCACGCTGCAGGTCTTCGCCCACGATGCAGTGCAGTTCACGCCGCTGCGCCACTGGAGCAGCCCTGCCAGCGGAGCTCGCTACCCCGTGCAATGGCAGGTGGACACGCCCGCAGGCCGCTTCACCGTGAACGCCCTGGTCGATGACCAGGAGCTGGACAGCAGCGCCTCCACCGGCGCCATCTACTGGGAGGGCCTGTGCAGCCTGCAAAAGCCCACCGGCCCGGGCCAGGAGGCGCGAGCCGGTCAGGGATACCTGGAGATGACGGGCTACGCCCGGCCGCTGCGGATGTAGCAGCATTTCGCATCACCCCATCGAATCCGAATGATGGGCACAACCCACAAAACTGGCGCGGCTAAAACAAGGGACACCGAGCAAGAGCCGCCTCGCGGCGAGGGTGTCGTCCCCCTCCCGCGCAGCGAGAGAGGGGGAAGCGGCGCAGCCGCTCAGGGGGTGCGCTTCTTCTGCAGCCGGACGATCAGCTCGCCCATGATGCCCTTGCGGAACAGCAGCACGCAGACCACGAAGATCAGGCCCGTGACGATGGTCACCGACTCGCCCAGCGTGGAGAACCACTCCACGCCCGTGAGGCGCTGCAGGAAGAGGCCGAACTCGCCGATCTTGTTCTCCAGCATGACCACCACGGCCGATCCCAGGATGGGGCCGGACAGCGTGCCCAGGCCGCCCATCAGCGTCATCAGGATCACGTGGCCGGAGGTGGTCCAGTGCACATCCGACAGCGTGGCAAAGCCCAGCACCACGGTCTTGAGCGAACCGGCCAGGCCCGTGAGCGCGGCCGAGATCACGAAGGCCAGCAGCTTGAAGCGCGCCACGTCATAGCCCAGCGAGGTCGCGCGCGGCTCGTTCTCCTTGATGGCCTTGAGCACCTGGCCGAAGGGCGAGTGGATGGTGCGCACGATCAGCAGGAAGGCCAGGACCACGATGACCAGCGTGACGTAGTACATGGTCATGTCGCTGGCCAGGTCGATGAGGCCGAACAGCTTGCCGCGCGGCACGCCCTGCAGCCCGTCCTCGCCGCCCGTGAAGGGCGCCTGCAGGCACACGAAGAACAGCATCTGGGCCAGCGCCAGCGTGATCATCGAGAAGTAAATGCCCTGGCGGCGGATGGCCAGCCAGCCGAAGATCAGCCCCAGCAGCGCACCGCCGGCCGTGCCGGCCAGCATGGCCAGCTCGGGCGTGAAGCCCCAGCCCTTGATAGCGTAGCCCGTCACATAGGCCGCGCCGCCCAGGAAGGCCGCGTGGCCGAAGGACAGCAGGCCCGTGTAGCCCAGCAGCAGGTTGAAGGCCGAGGCGAACAGTGCGAAGCACATGAGCTTCATCACGAACACCGGATACGCGCCCAGCAGGGGCGCCGCCAGCAGGCCCAGCAGCAGCAGGCCATAGCCCCAGGGGGCAATGCGTTGAACGAGAGTCTTGGATTTCATGTGGTCGGCCCCTTGTCCTCGTTCTTGTTATTTCTCTTTGCCGAACAGGCCGGCGGGGCGGATGAGCAAAACGATGACCATGATGAAGAACACCACGGTGGACGATGCCTCGGGCCAGAAGACCTTGGTCAGGCCCTCGATCACCCCCAGGCCCAGGCCGGTGAGGATGGAGCCCATGATGGAGCCCATGCCTCCGATCACCACCACGGCGAAGACCACGATGATGAGGTTCTGCCCCATCAGCGGCGTGACCTGGTAGACGGGCGCCGCCAGCACGCCGGCAAAGGCGGCCAGGGCCGCGCCGAAGGCATAGGTCAGCGTGATCATCACGGGGACATTGACGCCGAAGGCCTCGACCAGGCGCGGGTTCTCGGTGCCGGCCCGCAGGTAGGCGCCAATGCGCGTCTTCTCGATCATGAACCAGGTGGCCACGCAGACCACGATGGAGGCCAGCACCACCCATGCGCGGTAGTTGGGCAGGATCATGAAGCCCAGGTTGGTCGCGCCCTCCAGCAGCTCGGGCGTGTCATAGCCCAGCCCCGAGACGCCGTAGACCGAGCGGAACAGGCCCTCGATCAGCAGCGACAGGCCCAGCGTCAGCAGCAGGCCGTAGAGATGGTCGAGCTTGTAGATCCAGCGCAACAGGAAGCGCTCGATCAGCACCCCCAGCAGGCCCACCAGCAGCGGCGACAGCACCAGCATCACCCAGTAGTTGATGTTGAAGTAGCTCATGGCCATCCAGGTGACCATGGCGCCCAGCATGAACAACGCGCCGTGGGCGAAGTTGATCACATTGAGCAGGCCGAAGATCACCGCCAGCCCCAGGCTGAGGATGGCGTAGAACGAGCCGTTGACCAGCCCCAGAAGGAGCTGGCTCATCAGGCCTGGCAGGGAAACACCAAAGATTTCCATGGGATGCAGCTGTCGTGGTTGGCCGGGTGGCGGTTGGGGGTCAGTGGCGGCGCGGCGTTACTTCCACAGCGCGCACTTGGTCTCGGCCTTGGTGGTCCAGACCTGGTCGGCGGGCAGCGTGGCCACGACCTTCAGGTAGTCCCAGGGCTTCTTGGACTCGGCGGGCTTCTTGACCTCGACCAGGTACATGTCGTGGGCAAAGGTGCCGTCGGGACGGATCGAGCCCTTGCCGTAGAAGTCGTCGATGGGCGTGCTCTTGAGATGGGCCATGACCTTGTCGGCATCCGTGGACTTCACGGCCTGCACGGCCTTGAGGTAGCTGGTCACGGCCGAGTAGTCGGCGGCCTGGATGGAGGTGGGCATGCGCTTGGTCTTGGCAAAGAAGCGCTCGGCGAACTTGCGCGCCGCGTCGTTCTGGTCCCAGTACCAGCTGGTGGTGAACTGCATGCCTTCGGTGTTCTTCAGGCCCAGGCTGTGGATGTCGGTCAGGAACACCAGCAGGCCCACGGTCTTCATGCTCTTGTTGATGCCGAATTCCTTGGCCGCCTTGATGGCGTTGATGGTGTCGCCACCGGCATTGGCCAGGCCCAGGATCTGGGCCTTGGAGGCCTGCGCCTGCAGCAGGAAGGACGAGAAGTCCGAGGCATTGAGCGGATGCTTGACGCCGCCCACCACCTTGCCGCCCTTGGCCTTGATCACCGCCGTGGTGTCGTTCTCCAGCGCGTGGCCGAAGGCGTAGTCTGCCGTCAGGAAGAACCAGTCCTTGCCGCCGCGCTCCACCACGGCCGTGCCCGTGCCCTTGGCCAGGGCCACGGTGTCATAGGCGTAGTGCACGGTGTAGGGATTGCACTGCTCGTTGGTCAGCGCCGACGAGCCTGCGCCGCTGTTGAAGTGCACGCGCTTTTTCTCATTGGCCACCTGCGACACCGCCAGGGCCGTTCCGGAGTTGGTGCCGCTGAACACCAGCGAGATACCCTGCGTGTCCACCCACTCGCGCACCTTGGAGGCGGCGATGTCGGCCTTGTTCTGGTGGTCGGCGCTCAGCAGCTCGATGGGCTGGCCCAGCACCTTGCCGCCGAAGTCATCGATGGCCATCTGCATGGCGGTGACGGCATTCTTGCCTTCCACGTCCGCATAGAGGCTGGACATGTCGGTCACGAAGCCGATCTTCACCTTCTCCTGTGCCATGGCAAGCGGGCTGGCCAGGCCGGCGGCGGCCAGCATGCACGACAGTGCGGTCAGTTTTGCTTTCATTGGTGTCTCCTTCGCGTTGATGTCTTGGGTTTTTTGTCACAGGGCCATGGCAGGAATGCAGCCGGCGAGCCCCAGGCGCCAGCCACGATGGATATCCGGGTCAGACTCCGAGCAGTTCGTTGAGCACGGGCATCTTGGCCTGCAGCTCGGCCGCGCCGAAACGCTCGACCACATGGCCGTGCTCGACCACGTAGAAGCGGTCGGCCAGCGGCGCCGCGAAGTGGAAGTTCTGCTCCACCATCACCACGGTGTAGCCCTTGGTGCGCAGCATGGTGATCATGCGGGCCAGCGCCTGCACGATGACGGGGGCCAGGCCTTCGGAGATCTCGTCGAGCAGCAGCAGCCGCGCGCCGGTACGCAAAATGCGCGCCACCGCCAGCATCTGCTGCTCGCCGCCCGACAGGCGCGTGCCCTGGCTGTGGCGGCGCTCGGCCAGGTTGGGGAACATGGCGTAGATCTCGTCCACGCTCATGCCCTGCTGGCCGGTCTTGAGCGGCGGCGGCAGCATCAGGTTCTCCTCGCACGAGAGGCTGGAGAAGATGCCGCGCTCTTCCGGGCAGTAGCCCACGCCCAGGTGGGCAATGCGGTGCGTGGGCAGGTGGATGGCCTCCACGCCATTGATCCTGATCGAGCCCTTGCGTGCGCCCGTCAGCCCCATGATGGCGCGCAGCGTGGACGTGCGGCCCGCGCCGTTGCGCCCCAGCAGCGTGACCACCTCGCCGGGCTGGACCACCAGGTCCATGCCGTGCAGCACATGGGATTCGCCATACCAGGCCTGCAGGCCCTTGATTTCCAATGCCGGTGCAGTCATCTCAATGCGCCCCCTGCAACTGGCCGTCGGTGGTGCCCATATACGCTTCCATCACTTGCGGGTTGCGCGAAACTTCCTCGTATGGCCCCTCGGCCAGCACGGCGCCGCGCTGCAGCACCGTGATGCGGTCGGCGATGGTGGAGATCACCTTCATGTTGTGCTCCACCATGAGAATCGTGCGGCCTGCCGAGACCTTCTTGATCAGCTGGGTCACGCGGTCCACGTCTTCGTGGCCCATGCCCTGGGTGGGCTCGTCCAGCAGCATCAGCTCGGGCTCCATGGCCAGCGTGGTGGCGATCTCCAGCGCGCGCTTGCGGCCATAGGGCAGGTTGACGGTGACCTCGTCGGCCAGGTCCTGCAGGCCGACTTCGGACAGCAGCTGCATGGCGCGGTCATTGAGCATGGACAGGCTTTTTTCGCTGCGCCAGAAATGGAACTCGGTGCCCAGCTTGCGCTGCAGGCCGATACGCACGTTCTCCAGCAGCGTGCAATGCGGGAAGACGGCCGAGATCTGGAAGGACCGGATCACGCCACGGCGCGCGATCTGCGCCGGCGCCTCCTGCGTGATGTCCTCGCCGTTGAAACGGATGGTGCCGGAGGTGGGCTCCAGGAACTTGGTCAGCAGATTGAAGCAGGTGGTCTTGCCTGCGCCATTGGGGCCGATCAAGGCATGGATGGAGCCGCGGCGCACCGAAAGGTCCACCTTGCTCACCGCCGTAAATCCCTTGAACTCTTTGGTCAGGTTCCGGGTTTCGAGAATAACGTCGCTCATGTGCGCTTCGCCTGCTCCGTTGATGCTGCCAGCCGCCAACGCGTCGCCAGAGGCTCTGGTGGGCGTTGTGCAGGGTCGGACGCATCGTAGGCTTGCCGACGTTGTGCACCGCAGCGGGAAAACGCCTACGTAGGTGCTCCTAAGCACAGGCCCTGCCCCGCACTGCAGCATGGCGCATCAAGACGAGTCGCCGCAAAAACAAGAAGCAACCACTCACACTTGAAATAATCAAGCAGTCACGGGGCTGCAAGGCGCCGCGGCTGCAGGCGGGCCCTAGGGTTCTCCATCACCTCGGCCCGGCGACGCCCACGCGGAAGGCCAGAGCGCTTCCAAAGAGATAGCAAACTACCCTTTTTGCGGCTTGGCAGACAGCGACCAATGTCTGCTGCCTTACGGGAAACACCCAGGTGGGCAATCTCCCTGTGGCCTGCTCAGTCACTATGCGAAAAGCCGCGGATATGCTTGGGTTTGTCGCCCCATCATTTGAATGGCGACAAAGCGACTCAAAGCGCTATTCAATTAATAGCACCAGGTGATTGCCTGGCATGGGAATTGGCGATCGATCGCCATGAGCGCAATTGTCGCCGCCAAGACAGCATGTGCCCGGAGCAAGTTACTGCAGCGTTTCCTTGCTGCCTTGCGGCAAGGCCAATGGAACCACGGCAATGCCTTCGTCCAGCAATTGCATGGCCTGCTCGGGACTCGCCTTGCCGCGGATGGCGCGCTCTTCGGTCTCGCCGTAGTGCATGCGGCGGGCTTCATCGGCAAAGCGTTCGCCCACGTCCTCGGTCTGCTGCGCGACCTTGCGCGACCACTGCAGCCAGGCGGCCTGCATGGCCTGCAATTGCTCACGCGCCTGGGGCGGCATGGCCGTTGAAGCAGCGGCTGCCGCGCTGGCGGCCGAGGCGGCTGCAGCAGGCTCTGCCGCCGCCGCCGGGGGCAAGCTTGCAGGCTTGGCGCCAAGATTGATGCGGGGGGCGCTCAGGCGCTTGGTGATGTCGCTGTGGCCGCAGACGGGGCACAGCACCAGCTGGCGCTGCAGCTGGCTCTGGAAATCCTCTTCCGAGGCGAACCAGCCCTCGAAGAGGTGGCCCTGCGGGCAATGGAGGTCGAGCACTTTCATCGCGCACCCTCATCCATGAAGCAACCGGCACCGCGGCCTCAGCCGCGGCGGTGAATCAGGAAACGATAGACGAAACCCGGGAATGCCAGTGTCAGGAACAACGCCCCCGTGATGGCATAGAACTCCCAGCCCTGGGGTGCAATCTGCCCCACGCGGCGCTCCAGCAGCAGCGCCACGCCGCCGACGATGAAGTACAGCAGCACCATCTCCAGCAGGCACAGGGCCAGCGGCTTGCGCTGGGTGCGCAGCGGCCCCAGCTGCAGCCAGCGGGGGTTGAAGAAAGGCAAATTGGCTGCCACAAGGGCAGCCAATATCACGAGCCAGATCGAAGCGGTTTGCGACAAGCCGATGTCCTCACCGCAGGGCCTTGCGCGCAAGGCCCTGCACAGGGAAAGTGGATCAGGAAGCCAGGGCGCGCACGACGGCGTCGGCGCACAGGGCCATCAGGCCGCCGGGCAGGATGCCCAGACCCAGCACCAGGGCGCCATTGAGGGTCAGCACCACGCGCACGTCCAGCGAAGCGGAAACGCTGGTGGCGGTGATGGGCTCATCGAAGTACATGACCTTGACGACGCGCAGGTAGTAGAAGGCGCCGATCAGCGACATGACCACGGCGAACACGGCCAGGGCGATGTACAGGCTGTGGCCCGAAGCCACCAGCGCCTGCAGCACCGACAGCTTGGCGTAGAAGCCGACCAGGGGCGGAATGCCGGCCATGGAGAACAGGCAGATCGCCATCACGCCGGCATACAGCGGGCTACGCTGGTTCAGGCCGGCAAAGTCGGCGACCTCTTCGCTCTCGAAGCCTTCGCGGGCCAGCAGCTGGATCACGCCGAAGGCGGCCAGCGTGGTCAGCACATAGGTCACCACGTAGAACATGGCCGAGCTGTAGGCGTTCTCGACGGTGGCCGGATCGACCTTGCCGTCGACCACACCCGACATCAGGCCCAGCAGCACGAAGCCCATCTGCGAGATGGTCGAGTAGGCCAGCATGCGCTTGAGGTTGGTCTGCTGCAGGCCGGCCAGGTTGCCGATCAGCAGAGAGGCAATGGCAAGCACGGCCAGCATCTGCTGCCAGTCGATGGCCAGCGGCAGCAGGCCGTCCACCAGCAGGCGGATGACGATGGCGAAGGCCGCCAGCTTGGGCGCGCCACCGATCATGGTGGTGATGGCCGTGGGAGCGCCCTGGTACACGTCGGGGACCCACATGTGGAAGGGAACCACGCCCAGCTTGAAGGCCAGGCCGGAGACCACGAAGACCAGGCCGAACACCAGCACCTGGTGCTTGATTTCGCCCGAGTTGATGGCCTTGAACACCTGGCCGATGTCCAGCGAACCGGTCGCGCCGTAGAGCATGGACATGCCGTACAGCAGGAAGCCGCTGGCCATGGCGCCAAGCACGAAGTACTTCATCGCGGCCTCGACCGAAGCCGTGTGGTCGCGGCGCAGCGCCACCAGGGCGTAGCTGGACAGCGTCAACAGCTCCAGGCCCAGGTAGATGACCAGGAAGTTGTTGCCCGAGATCATGATGAACATGCCCAGCAGCGCGAGCATGGCCAACGTGAAGAGCTCGCCGCCGCGCAGCATGTCGCGGTCGGCGGCATAGGGTCGGCCGTAGACCAGGGTGACCATCATGGCCACGGTGGCGAAACACTTGAGCCAGTTGCCCATGGCGTCGGAGACGACCATGTTGCCCCAGCCATAGAACGTGTTGCCACTGGAGGCATACATGCCTTGCAGCACGGCCACCACGCCCAGGGTCAGCAGTGTCAGAACATAGGTGCCCGTGCGGCGCGGGCTTTTGACGCCCAGGTCCACCAGGGCGATCACGCAGGCCATGACCAGGAGAAGGATCTCCGGATAGATGGCCAGCCAGCTGATGTTGTCAATCATCTCGATTCTCTCGTTTCAGTCTGGTCACTGCAGCTTGCTCATGGCCACATGCTTGAGCAGCTCGGCCACGGACACATCCATCACGTCAGTGAAGGGCTTGGGATACAGGCCCATGTACAGCACTGCGATGGCCAGCAGACCCAGCACCAGGAACTCGCGGTTGCCGATGTCGGTCAGGCCGCGCACATTGTCATTGGTGACAGGACCCAGGTAGACGCGCTTGTACATCCACAGCGTGTAGGCCGCGCCGAAGATCAGCGCCGTGGCAGCGCCCAGGCCGATCCAGAAGTTGTATTGCACGGCGCCCAGGATCACCATCCACTCGCCGACGAAGCCGGCCGTCGCGGGCAGGCCGCAGTTGGCCATGGCGAACAGCAGCGCGAAGGCCGCGAACTTGGGCATGGTGTTGACCACGCCGCCGTAGGAAGCGATTTCACGCGAGTGCACGCGGTCGTAGAGCACGCCGATGCACAGGAACATGGCGCCCGACACGAAGCCGTGGGCAATCATCTGCACGATGCCGCCGGCAATGCCCAGCGGATTGAAGATGAAGAAGCCCAGGGTCACGAAGCCCATGTGGGCCACGGACGAGTAGGCCACCAGCTTCTTCATGTCCTTTTGCACCAGGGCGACCACGCCCACGTAGATCACGGCGATCAGCGACAGGGCGATGATCAGCCATGCCCACTTGTGCGAGGCATCGGGTGCGATGGGCATGGAAAAGCGCAGGAAACCGTAGGCGCCCAGCTTCAGCATGATGGCGGCCAGCACGGCGGAGCCGCCGGTGGGCGCTTCCACGTGCACGTCGGGCAGCCAGGTGTGGACCGGCCACATCGGCACCTTCACGGCAAAGGCCGCGAAGAAGGCGAAGAAGATCAGCGTCTGGGCCGTCATGGACAGCGGCAGCTTGTGCCAGTCGAGGATCTCGAAGCTGCCACCCGACTGGGTGTACAGGTAGATCACGGCGACCAGGGTCAGCAGCGAACCCATCAGCGTGTACAGGAAGAACTTGAAGGCCGCATAGATGCGGTTGGGACCGCCCCAGATGCCGATGATCAGGTACATCGGGATCAGCGTGGCCTCGAAGAACACGTAGAACAGCAGGCCGTCCAGCGCGCTGAACACGCCGACCATCAGGCCGGACAGGATCAGGAAGGCGCCCATGTACTGGTTCACGCGCTCGGTGATGTTCTCCCACGACGCGATCACGACGATCACGGTGATGAAGGCGGTCAGCGGCACGAACCAGAACGAGATGCCATCCACGCCCAGGTGGTAGTGGATGTTGAAGCGCTCGATCCACAGCGCCTTCTCCACGAACTGCATGGCAGCCGTGCTGTTGTCGAACTGCTGTATCAGCGGCAGCGTGACTGCCAGGCCTGCCAGCGCGCCGACCAGGGCCAGCCAGCGCACTGCCTTGACCTGATCCTCGCGGCCCAGGGCCAGCAGGAGAGCGCCGAAGGCGATCGGCACCCAGATTGAAAGACTCAACCAATGCATTTTTGTTCTTCCCCTACTACTTGTTGAGCCACACGAAATACGTCATGAGAGCGAACACGCCCAGCAGCATGACCAACGCGTAGTGATAGAGATAGCCCGACTGCAGCTTGCGCACCCACTGGCCGATGCGGCCGATGAGCTTCCACGAGCCGTTGACGATGCCGCCATCGATGATGGCCTGGTCGCCAACCTTCCAGAAGAAGCTGCCGAAGGCGCGTGCGCCGCGGGCGAAGATGTTCTCGTAGACCCAGTCCACGCCGTACTTGCCTTCCAGTGCCTGGTAGACACCGATCTTCTGCATGGACGACTTGATGGCGGCAGGCACTTCGGGCTTGACCATGTAGAACAGGTAGGAGACGACGACGCCTGCCAGTGCCAGCCAGAACGGCGCGGCCGTGAAGCCGTGCAGCGCCATGGGCACCCAGCCGTGGATCTTCTCGGCCAGCTCGGCCATGGCGCCGTGCTTGCTGCCATCGACGTGGATCACGCCCTTGAAGAAATCACCGAACAGCATGGGCATCAGTGCCAGGGCACCGATCACCACCGAGGGGATGGCCAGCAGCATCAGTGGGCCGGTCACGACCAGCGGCGACTCATGCGGCTTGGCATCGTGGCCATGGCCGTGGTGGTCGTCATGGGCGTGGTGGTCATCGTGGCCATGGTGGTGCGCATCGGGATTCTGGTCGTAGCGCTCCTTGCCGTGGAAGACGATGAAGTACAGGCGGAAGGAGTAGAAGGCCGTGATGAACACGCCGGCCAGCACCGCGAAGTTGGCGAAGCCAGCACCCGGCAGGTTGGTGGCGTGCACGGCCTCGATGATGGCGTCCTTCGAGTAGAAGCCCGAGAAGAACGGCGTGCCGATCAGCGCCAGGTTGCCCAGCAGGAACGTGATCCAGGTGATGGGCATGTACTTGCGCACGCCGCCCATCCAGCGGATGTCCTGGTTGTGGTGCATGCCCATGATCACCGAGCCGGCGCCAAGGAACAGCAGGGCCTTGAAGAAGGCGTGGGTCATCAGGTGGAACACGGCCACCGAGTAGGCCGAGGCGCCCAGGGCCACGGTCATGTAGCCCAGCTGCGACAGCGTGGAGTACGCGATCACGCGCTTGATGTCGTTCTGGATGATGCCCAGCACGCCCATGAACAGCGCCGTGATGGAGCCGATCACCAGGATGAAGCTCAGCGCGGTGTCCGACAGCTCGTACAGCGGCGACATGCGCGAGACCATGAAGATGCCGGCCGTCACCATGGTGGCGGCGTGGATCAGTGCCGAGATGGGGGTCGGGCCTTCCATCGAATCGGGCAGCCAGGCATGCAGCGGGAACTGGGCCGACTTGCCCATGGCGCCGATGAACAGGCAGATGGCCGTCACCGTCACCAGCAGCCAGCCGGTGCCCGGCAGCAGGGTGTTCTGGATCTCGGGCAGCTTGGCGAAGATCTCGCCGTAGTTCATGGTGCCCGTGTAGGCAGCGATCAGGCCGATGCCGAGGATGAAACCGAAGTCGCCCACGCGGTTGACCAGGAAGGCCTTCATGTTGGCGAAGATGGCCGAGGGCTTGTTGTAGTAGAAGCCGATCAGCAGGTACGACACCAGGCCCACGGCTTCCCAGCCGAAGAACAGCTGCAGCAGGTTGTTGCTCATGACGAGCATCAACATGGAGAAGGTGAACAGCGAGATGTAGGAGAAGAAACGGTTGTAGCCGTCATCTTCCTGCATGTAGCCGATGGTGTAGATGTGCACCATCAGCGACACGAAGGTCACCACGCACATCATCATGGCCGTGATGCTGTCGATCAGGAAACCGACTTCCATCTTCAGCCCGCCGATTTCCATCCAGGTGTAGATGGACTGGTCGAAGCGCGCCCCGTCGAAGATCACGCTGTTGAAGGTGATGGCCGACAGGATGAAGGCGATCAGCACGCCCAAAATCGTGAGGGAATGGCTGCCGCCGCGACCGATCTTGTTGCCGCCGAAGGCCGTGCCCCAGATACCCGCGAGCGCGGAACCCGCCAGCGGTGCCAGCGGCACCGCCAGGAGCATGGATGCAGAGAGTGTTTGACTCATTCTTAAGAACCTTGCAAGTTACGGCGGACTCAACCCTTGAGGGAGTTGAGATCTTCCGCATTGATGCTGGTCTTGTTGCGGAACAGAAGCACCAGGATCGCCAGACCGATGGCCGACTCGGCCGCTGCCACTGTCAGGATGAAGAACACGAACACCTGTCCGTGCATGTCACCCAGATAGCTGGAGAAGGCCACGAAGTTCATGTTGACGGCCAGGAGCATCAGCTCGATGGCCATCAGCAGCACGATCAGGTTCTTGCGGTTCAGAAAAATGCCAACGACGGAGAGCGCGAACAGCATGGCGCCCAGCGTCAAGTAATGGCCCAAAGTCAGCGTCATGCTTTTGTCTCCACGGCGGGGGTTGCCTCGGCGGCCGGTGCCTGCGGCGCCTGGGTGACCGGCACCTTGACCAGCTCGAGGCGATCCTTTGCGCGCACGCGGATCTGCTGGGCCGGGTTCACTGCCTTGCTGTCCTTGCGCTTGCGCAGGGTCAGGGCGATGGCGGCGATCATCGCCACCAGCAGGATCACGGCAGCGATCTCGACGGGGTACAGGTATTCGGTGTACAGCAGCTTGCCCAGGGCCTGGGTGTTGGAGTACTGCACGGTCTGGCCGGCAGCGTTGACCGTGGCCGCAATGGCCTTGGGCTCCTCGACGCCGCTGAAGCCGCCCATCAGCACCATGCCCATTTCAAAGGCAATCAGTGCGCCGATCAGGGCAGCGAAGGGGAAATGCTTCCAGAAGCCCTGGCGCACGGCGTCGATGCGGATGTCCAGCATCATCACCACGAACAGGAACAGCACCATCACGGCGCCCAGGTAGACCAGCACCAGGGTCACGCCCAGGAACTCGGCCTTGAGCAAAAGCCAGATGCCGGCAGCCTGCGAGAAGGCCAGGATCAGGTTGAGCACGGCGTGCACGGGGTTGCGCGCCGTGACGACCCGGAAGGCTGCAAACAGCAGCACGACCGAGAACAGATAGAAGAAACCAGTTTTGGCGTCCATGGATCGAATCTTTTCAAGTGATCAAGGAGCCGCTTCAGCGGTACTTGGCGTCCGCAGCCTTGGCGGCGGCAATCTCGGGTTCGTAGCGATCGCCAACGGCCAGCAGCATGTCCTTGGTGAAGTACAGGTCGCCGCGCTTTTCTCCGTGGTATTCGAAGATATGCGTCTCGACGATGGAATCCACCGGGCAGCTTTCCTCGCAGAAGCCGCAGAAGATGCACTTGGTCAGGTCGATGTCGTAGCGCGTGGTGCGGCGCGAGCCGTCGTCACGCACATCGGACTCGATGGTGATGGCCATGGCCGGGCAGACCGCTTCGCACAGCTTGCAGGCGATGCAGCGCTCTTCGCCGTTGTCATAACGGCGCAGGGCGTGCAGTCCGCGAAAACGCGGCGACAGAGGTGTCTTTTCTTCGGGGAACTGCACCGTGACCTTGCGGCGGAAGGTGTAGCGGCCAGTCAGGGCCATGCCCTTGGCCAGTTCCCAGAGCATGAAGCTCTTGAAGAAATCTTTGATCGAAAATGGGGTAGCAGCAACCGCAGACATTCTTGCTCCGCTCAGTTCCAGATGTTCCAAGGCGAGTGCATCCAGCCACCCACGATGACCAGCCACACCAGGGTGACGGGAATGAAGATCTTCCAGCCCAGACGCATGATCTGGTCATAGCGAAAGCGCGGGAAGGTGGCACGGATCCAGATGAACATGGACACGACCAGGAAAGTCTTCGCCGCCAGCCAGATCCATCCGGGGATGAACGACAGGAAGTCGAACGGAGGCAGCCAGCCGCCCAGGAACATGATCACGGCCAGGATGGACACCAGCCACATGCTGGCGTACTCGGCCAGGAAGAAGATGGCAAAGCCCATGCCCGAGTACTCGACCATGTGGCCGGCCACGATTTCGGCTTCGCCTTCGACCACGTCGAAGGGGTGGCGGTTGGTCTCGGCCACGGCCGAGATCAGGTACACCACGAAGATCGGCAGCAGCGGCAGCCAGTTCCACGACAGAACGCTGGCACCCATGCTGGCGAACTGGCCCTGGCCCTGGCTCAGCACGATCTGCGTCAGATTCATGCTGCCCGTGACCATGATCACCACCAGGAAGCAGAAGCCCAGCGCGATCTCGTAGCTGACCATCTGCGCCGAGGCGCGCAGCGCGCCCAGGAAGGCGTACTTGGAGTTGGAGGCCCAGCCGGCAATGATCACGCCATAGACTTCAATGGACGTGATGGCCATGATCAGCAGCAGGCCGGCGTTGACGTTGGCCAGCGCCACTTCGGGGCCGAAGGGGATCGCCACCCATGCCGCCAGGGCGGGCATGATGGCCATCACGGGACCCACGTAGAACAGGCCCTTGGCGGCGGCCGTGGGCTGTATCAGTTCCTTGGTCAGCAGCTTCAGGCCGTCGGCCAGGGGCTGCAGCAGGCCGAAGGGACCCACGCGGTTGGGACCCATGCGAACCTGCATGAAGCCCAGCAGCTTGCGCTCCCACAGCGTCAGGTAGGCCACGGCGCCCATCAGCGGGGCGACGATGGCGACGATGCCCAGCAGGATCCAGAGCACGGGCCAGGCCACGTCGGTCCACCAGGGGGCGGCGATCAGGCCGGCACCGGCCGTCTTGAGTGCGTCAATCATGCGGCGCCTCCCTCACGAGCCTGACGTGCATCTGCCGTCAGTTGCAGCGACGTCGCGCGGCGCACGATGCTGTCGAGCTGATAAATGCTGGCCACCACGGGCGCGGCATGGCCGGCGCCGTTGGCGATGGAATTCACGGCAGGCGCACCATTGCCCAGCAGGTTGGCCGGCACGCTGGTGGCGCCGGCGGTGGCGGCTGCGAGCACATCCTGCGACGTCTCGTAGTCCACGCCCTGCACGCCCAGCAGGTTGGCCAGAACGCGCAGCACCTTCCAGCCCGGACGGGCTTCGGCCAGCGGCTTGACCACGGCATGGAAGCTCTGCAGGCGGCCTTCGGCGTTGACGAAGCTGCCCGAGGTTTCCGTGAACGGGGCGATGGGCAGCAGCACGTCGCTGAATTCCATGTTGGCCTTGAACGGGCTCAGGGTCACGACCATCTCGGCCTTGCCCAGTGCCTCTGCGGCGCGGGCGCCGGCAGCGGAGTCGAACACGGGTTCGTTGTTCAGCAGCAGCACGGCCTTGAGGCCGCCGGCCAGCATCTGGCCTGCGTTCAGGCCCGAAGCGGCAGGCTGTGCGCCCACCCACTGCGCGCCCACCGTGTTGGCGGCTTCGGTCAGGTAGCCGACCGAGGCGCCGGTCTGCTCGGCAATCCAGTTGGCCAGCGACAGCAGGGTCGATGCCTGTGCGTGGTGCGCAGCGGCATTGCCCAGCAAGATGGCCTTGCGCTCGCCGCGCAGCAGCGCGGTGGCAATGGCCTGGGCCTCGGCATGCACGTCGGCGGCGGCCACGGGAGCGGCAACACCTTTTTCCTGCGCCACGGCGGCGGCCACATCGGCCAGCGCCTGGGCCCAGTCCGGGGCTGCCACGATGGACGCCGTCACCGGCATGGCCCAGTCGTAGACACGCTCATTGATGGCGAGCACGGTGCAGCCCTGCTTGGCCGCCTGGCGGATGCGCTGCGCGAACAGCGGATGGTCCTTGCGCAGGTTGGAGCCGAGCACCAGGACGCCTTGCAGCTTGGAAAGCGAGGCGATGGGCGTGCCCAGCCACTGCACGCCCTGGGCGGCGGTGAACTCGGCGTTGCGCAGGCGATGGTCGATGTTCTCGCTGCCCAGGCCGCGCACCAGCTTGCCTGCCAGGAACAGCTCTTCCAGCGTGCTGTGCGGGCTGACCAGCGCGCCGATGGCGGAGGCGCCATGGTCGTTCTTGATCTGGCGCAGGCCGTTGGCCACGTATTCGAGGGCCGTCTGCCAGTCGACTTCCTTCCACTCGCCGCCCTGCTTGAGCATGGGGCGGGTCAGGCGTTCGTCACTGTTCAGGGCTTCGTAGGAGAAGCGGTCGCGGTCGGCGATCCAGCACTCGTTGACCTCTTCGTTCTCGAAGGGCACGACGCGCAGGACCTTGTGGTTCTTGACCTGGACGATGAGGTTGGCACCCGTGGAGTCATGGGGCGAGACCGACTTGCGGCGCGACAGCTCCCAGGTGCGGGCGCTGTAGCGGAAGGGCTTGCTGGTCAGCGCGCCCACGGGGCAGATGTCGATCATGTTGCCCGACAGCTCGGAGTCCACCGTATCGCCCACCACCGTGGTGATCTCGGAGTGCTCGCCGCGGTTGATCATGCCCAGCTCCATCACGCCGGACACTTCCTGCCCGAAGCGCACGCAGCGGGTGCAGTGGATGCAGCGGCTCATCTCCTGCATGGAGATCAGCGGGCCCACGTCCTTGTGGAAGACCACGCGCTTTTCTTCCTCGTAGCGCGAGGCGGAGCTGCCGTAGCCCACGGCCAGATCCTGCAGCTGGCATTCGCCGCCCTGGTCGCAGATCGGGCAGTCCAGCGGGTGATTGATGAGCAGGAACTCCATCACCGATTGCTGTGCCTTGATCGCCTTCTCGCTCTTGGTGCGCACGATCATGCCCTGCGTCACGGGCGTGGCGCAGGCGGGCATGGGCTTGGGGGCCTTTTCCACGTCCACCAGGCACATGCGGCAGTTGGCGGCGATGGAAAGTTTCTTGTGGTAGCAGAAATGCGGGATGTAGGTGCCTGCCTTCTCGGCTGCATGCATGACCATGCAGCCCTCGGCGACCTCCACCTTCTTTCCGTCCAGTTCAATTTCAACCATATGCTTTTCTCGCGATCAGGCGGCGTGGACCGTCTGCTTGGAAGCGTTCTGGATCTTCGCTTCAAACTCGTGGCGGAAGTGCTTGATCATGGCGCGCACCGGCATCGCTGCCGCATCGCCCAGCGCACAGATCGTGCGCCCCATGATGTTCACGGACACCGAGTCCAACAGCTCGATGTCTTCAGGACGGCCTTCGCCGTGCTCGATTCGGTTGACCACGCGCCACAGCCAGCCCGTGCCTTCGCGGCAGGGAGTGCACTGGCCGCAGGACTCGTGCTGGTAGAAGTAGGACAGGCGCAGCAGGCTCTCGACCATGTCGCGCGAGTCGTCCATCACGATCACGGCGCCCGAGCCCAGCATGGAGCCGGCCTTGGCGATGGAGTCGTAGTCCATCGTGCATTCCATGATGATGTCGGCCGGCAGCACGGGCGAGGACGATCCGCCGGGGATCACGGCCTTGAGCTTGCGGCCCGTGCGCACGCCACCGGCCAGCTCCAGCAGCTTGCTGAAGGGCGTGCCCAGCGGCACTTCGTAGTTGCCGGGCAGGTTGACGTCGCCGCTGACCGAGAAGATCTTGGTGCCGCCATTGTTGGGCTTGCCGCACTCCAGGTACGCAGCACCGCCGTTGCGGATGATCCAGGGAACGGCCGCAAAGGTTTCGGTGTTGTTGATGGTGGTGGGCTTGCCGTACAGGCCGAAGCTGGCCGGGAACGGCGGCTTGAAGCGCGGCTGGCCCTTCTTGCCTTCCAGCGACTCCAGCAGCGCAGTCTCTTCGCCGCAGATGTAGGCGCCGAAGCCATGGTGCGCGTGCAGCTGGAAGCTGAAGCTGCTGCCCATGATGTTGTCGCCCAGGTAGCCGGCAGCGCGGGCTTCCTCCAGCGCGGCCTCGAAGCGCTCATAGGCCTCGAAGATTTCGCCGTGGATGTAGTTGTAGCCCAGGGAGATGCCCATCGCGTAGGCCGCGATGATCATGCCCTCGATCACGATGTGGGGGTTGTGCACCAGGATGTCCCGGTCCTTGCAGGTGCCCGGCTCGCCTTCGTCCGAGTTGCACACCAGGTGCTTCTGGCCCGGGAACTGGCGGGGCATGAAGCTCCACTTCAGGCCCGTGGGGAAACCTGCGCCGCCGCGGCCGCGCAGCCCCGACTCCTTGACGGTGGCGATCACCTGGTCCTGCGTCAGGCCTTCGCTGCCGTCCTTGCCCAGGATCTTGCGCAGCGCCTGGTAGCCGCCGCGTGCCTCGTAGTCCTTGATGGACCAGTTGGCGCCGGTCAGATCGGCATAGATCTGGGGATTGATGTGGCGGTCGTGGAAGCAGGTCTCGCTGCCCGAGGCGGCAAACCTGGCCAGGACCGATTGTGCGGCGGCGTTCATGCCTTGCCCTCCGCGGCGCGCAGGCCGTCGATCAGTTCGTCGAGCTTTTCGTTGCTCATGAAGCTGCACATGCAGCGGTCGTTCACCAGCATCACCGGCGAATCCGCGCAGGCACCCAGGCACTCGGACTGCTGCAGCGTGAACATGCCGTCGGGCGTGGTCTCGCCCATCTTGATGCCCAGGCGGGATTCCAGATGGTGCAGCGCCTTGTAGCCGTCGCGCAGCTGGCAGGGCAGGTTGGTGCAGACGTTCAGCTTGAACTTGCCCACCGGCCGCTGGTTGTACATGTTGTAGAACGTGGTGACTTCGTGCACCGCGATCTCGGCCATGCCCAGGAACTCGGCGATCACGGCCTCGCTCTCGGGACTGACCCAGCCCTGCTCCTGCTGCACGATGGACAGGCAGGCCATCACGGCCGACTGCTTCTGGTCGGCCGGGTACTTGGCCACCTCGCGCGCAAAGCGCTCCTTGGTCGCTTCGGTAATCATCGGTCAACGTCTCCAAACACGATGTCCAGGGTACTCAGCACCATCACGGCGTCGGCCAGCATGTGGCCTCGGCACAGTTCGTCCATGGCGGACAGATTGGCGAATCCCGGCGGACGGATCTTCAGGCGGTAGGGCTTGTTGGCCCCGTCGCTCACGATGTAGATGCCGAACTCCCCCTTGGGGTGTTCGATGGCCGCGTAAGCCTCGCCTTCGGGCACGCGGAAACCTTCGGTGAAGAGCTTGAAGTGGTGGATCAGCTCTTCCATGTTGGACTTCATGCCTTCGCGCGGCGGCGGGGCGATCTTGTGGTTGTCCACGATCACCGGGCCCGGGTTGGCACGCAGCCAGTCCACGCACTGCTTGATGATGCGGTTGGACTGGCGCATTTCGGCCACGCGCACCAGGTAGCGGTCGTAGCAGTCGCCGGTCTTGCCCACGGGCACGTCGAAGTCCATGCGGTCATAGACCTCGTAGGGCTGCGACTTGCGCATGTCCCAGGCCACGCCGGAGGCACGCAGCATGGGGCCGGTCAGGCCCAGGTTCATGGCACGCTCGGCCGTCACCACGCCGATGTCCACGTTGCGCTGCTTCCAGATGCGGTTGTCGGTCAGCAGGGTCTCGTACTCGTCGGCGCACTTGGGGAAGCGCTGCGTGAAGTCGTCGATGAAGTCCAGCAGCGAGCCCTGGCGGTTGCGGTTCATGACCTCGACCGAGCGCGCATTGCGCACCTTGCTGGCCTTGTACTGCGGCATGGTGTCAGGCAGGTCGCGGTAGACGCCGCCCGGACGGAAATAGGCCGCGTGCATGCGCGCGCCGGAGACCGCCTCGTACATGTCCATGAGGTCTTCGCGCTCACGGAAGGTATAGATCAGCGTCGTGGAGCTGCCTGCATCGTTGCCGCTGGAGCCCAGCCACATCAGGTGATTCATGATGCGGGTGATCTCCGAATACATCACGCGGATGTACTGGGCGCGAATGGGCACTTCGATGCCCAGCAGCTTCTCGATGGCCAGGCAGTAGGCGTGCTCGTTGCACATCATGGACACGTAGTCCAGCCGGTCCATATAGGGCAGCGACTGGATGTAGGTCTTGCTCTCTGCCAGTTTTTCCGTCGCGCGGTGCAGCAGACCGATGTGCGGGTCTGCACGCTGCACCACTTCACCGTCGAGCTCCAGCACCAGGCGCAGCACGCCGTGCGCTGCCGGGTGCTGCGGACCAAAGTTCAGGGAATAGTTCTTGATTTCAGCCATGGTCGTCCATCAAAAAGGCGCCTGCAGCGCCTTCAGTGCAGGCCCCCGTAGTTGTCTTCGCGGATGATCCGCGGCGTGATCTCGCGGGGCTCGATGGTGACCGGCTGGTACACCACGCGCTGCTGTTCGGGGTCATAGCGCATCTCCACATGGCCCGACAGCGGGAAGTCCTTGCGGAAGGGATGGCCGATGAAGCCGTAGTCGGTCAGGATGCGGCGCAGGTCGTCATGGCCATCGAAGACGATGCCGAACAGGTCGAACGCCTCGCGCTCGAACCAGTTGGCGCCGGCCCAGATGGGAGTGACCGAAGCCACCACCGGAAAATCGTCGTCGGTACAGAAGACGCGAACGCGCAGGCGCTGGTTCAGGCTGATCGACAGCAGGTGGGACACCACGGCAAAGCGCGGCCCTTCGCGGCCGACTTCCGCATAGGTGGAATAGTCCACGCCACACAGGTCCACCAGGACCTCGAACCGGCAATCCGGGGCGCTGTGCAGAACCTGCATGGCCTCCAGATAGTTGGCAGCGGACACTTCGACCGTCACCTCGCCCAGGGCCACGGTCACGCTGCGCGCCTTGTCGCCCAAGGCAGCAGCCACCACATCCCGAAGCACTTCGGGGTGAATCGCAATAGCAGTCATCATCTAGCCCTTAGACGCGAGCGATGGTATGGGTGCGGCGGATCTTCTGCTGCAGCTGGATGATGCCGTAGATCAGGGCTTCCGCCGTGGGGGGGCAGCCAGGCACATAGACATCGACCGGCACGATGCGGTCGCAGCCACGCACCACGGAATAGCTGTAGTGGTAGTAGCCGCCGCCATTGGCGCACGAGCCCATGGAGATGACCCAGCGGGGCTCCGACATCTGGTCATAGACCTTGCGCATGGCGGGCGCCATCTTGTTGCACAGGGTGCCGGCCACAATCATCAGGTCCGACTGGCGGGGGCTGGCACGGAAGACTTCCGAGCCAAAGCGGCCAATGTCGTAACGCGCCGCCGCAGCGTGCATCATCTCGACCGCGCAGCAGGCCAGACCAAATGTCATGGGCCACAGCGAGCCCGTCTTGGCCCAATTCACCACCGAGTCGTAACTCGTGGTGATGAAGCCTTCCTTCATCACGCCTTCGATCATCGTGTTTCCTTAGTGAACCCGCATCAATCCCAGTCCAACGCACCCTTCTTCCATTCGTAGACAAAGCCCACGACGAGAACGGTCAGGAAAATCAGGACAGCGGCGAAACCAGCCCCACCCACGTCCCGAAGCGCAACGGCCCAGGGCAGCAGAAAGGCGATTTCCAAATCAAATAGGATGAACAGGATGGCGACGAGGTAGTAGCGCACATCGAATTTCATGCGCGCGTCTTCGAAGGCCTCGAAGCCACATTCGTAGGGAGAGTTCTTGGCGGCATCGGGCCGGTTCGGACCCAGCACATACCCCAGTACCAGGGGGACTACGCCGACACCCATGCCGACGAGAATGAACAAGAGAACGGGAAGATACTGGTCGATGTTCATCGTGTGCGGCTACCTTGAAAGGCATGCCCGCACCGATCAGCCTGATCAGCAGGGCAGGCTCTTAGTTATATCTTGGTGCCGTCGGCGAGACTCGAACTCGCACAGCTTTCGCCACTACCCCCTCAAGATAGCGTGTCTACCAATTTCACCACGACGGCTACGTCTCGATTTCGGCTGGCTCTTTATCTTCGTTGCAAAGATTCCGCCTACCGAACAATCTCTAGATTCTACTCTGAAAAACCCTCGGACCAGGAGGACCGAGGGCTTTGTTCGAAATTATTTCGTGGGGATCTGGGCCGCACCTTCAGCACCGGCAGCAGGCGCCTGACCTGCCGCAGGAGCAGGCACTTCGCCAGCAGCGCCAGGGACGGCGGGAGCCGGTGCCGTGATGGGGGCCGCGCCTTCCAGCACGCTGCCCGAGCTGACGGGACGCGCATTGCTCAGATAGGCCAGCGCCAGCGTGGTCACGAAGAACACCGTGGCCAGGCCTGCCGTGGAGCGCGACAGAAAGTTCGCGCTGCCCGAGGCACCGAACAGGCTGCCGGAGCTGCCGCTGCCGAACGAGGCACCCATGTCGGCGCCCTTTCCGTGCTGGATCAGGATCAGGCCGATCATGCCGAGTGCCGACAGCATCTGGACGGCGAGGATCACGCTTGCGAATGCATTCATTGGTTGTACCTGCTAGTAACGCGAGAGCTAAAAAAGCGAATGGAGAAACTGCTCCGGCTCACTGGGCCGCAGCGATGATGGTCAGGAAATCCGGCGCCTTGAGCGACGCCCCGCCCACAAGACCACCGTCAATGTCGGCCTGGGCCAGAAGCTGGGCTGCATTGGAGGCATTCATGCTGCCGCCGTAGAGCAAGGGGATGCGGTCAGCCTGCCGGCTGGCAGCCGCCAGCTGGGCGCGCAGCACGGCATGCACCTGCTGCGCCTGCTCGGGTGTTGCGGTCCTGCCGGTGCCGATGGCCCAGACAGGCTCGTAGGCCACGACCAGCTCACTGATGCACTGCCCCACCTGATGGATCACGGCTGCCAGCTGGCGCTTGACGACTTCCTCGGTCTGCCCCGCCTCGCGCTCTGCCAGCGTTTCGCCCACACAGACGATGGGCGTGACGCCCTTGGCCAGCGCAGCCTGCGCCTTCAAGGCCACCACGGCATCGGTTTCACCATGGTATTGGCGACGCTCCGAGTGCCCCACCAAGGTGTAGCGCACGTCAAAATCCTGGAGCATGGCAGCCGAAAGCTCTCCCGTGTAGGCGCCCGAGTCATGCTGCGACACATCCTGCGCAGCCACGCCAATGGACGACCCTGCAAGCTCGGCCTGGGCCTGGGCCAGATAGGCGGCCGGCACGGCCACCGCCACACCCGCATTTCCACCTTCGGGCAGCCCCTGCTTGAGGGCCTTGAGCAACACGGCATTGGCAGCCAGGCTGCCATTCATCTTCCAGTTGCCGACGATGAGTTTCTTCTTCATGGTTACCACGTCAAAACGATTTTGCCGGTGTGCTGACTCGACTCCATCAGCGCGTGCGCCTTGTCGGCATCAGCGGCAGCAAAGGTGCTGTGAATCACAGGGCGGATACCGCCTGCCTCGATGAGCGGCCAGACCTCGCGCCGCAGCGCCTGGGCGATGGCCGCCTTGAAGGCGACAGGACGCGGACGCAGCGTGGAGCCCGTCACCAGCAGGCGACGGCGCAGGACCAGGCCCGCATCGAACTCCGCCTTGATGCCGCCCTGCACCGCAATGATGACCAGACGGCCATCCTCGGCCAGGCTCTGCACTTCGCGCGCCACATAGCTGCCCGCCACCATGTCCAGGATCACGTCCACGCCCTTGCCGTCGGTGATGCGCTGCACCTCCGCGGCAAAGTCCTGGGTACGGTAGTTGATGGCATGGTCGGCGCCCAGCTTCAGGCAGTCGGCGCATTTGGCATCGGAGCCAGCCGTCACGATGACCGTGGCGCCACGCGCCTTGGCCAACTGGATGGCCGTCACGCCAATGCCGCTGCTGCCGCCCTGCACCAGCAGGGTTTCGCCCGCCTGCAAGGCGCCGCGATCGAACACATTGCTCCAGACGGTGAAGAAGGTTTCGGGCAATGCCGAAGCCTCCACCTCGCTGAGCCCCGCCGGGATGGGCAGGCACTGGGCCACTGGCGCAACGCAGTACTCCGCATAGCCACCACCGGCCAGCAGCGCGCACACGCGGTCGCCCACGCGCAGGCCTGCCAGCCGCATGGCGTCGTCGTCACCCGACACGATCACCCCGGCCACTTCCAGCCCGGGCAGATCCGAGGCACCGGGCGGCGGGGCGTAGTGCCCCTTGCGCTGCAACACATCAGGGCGATTGACACCGCTGGCCGAGACCTGGATCAGCAACTCCTGCGCGCCGGCCACGGGCAGCGGACGCTCGCCCAGGCGCAAGACATCGGGACCACCAAAGTCCGTGAGTTCCACGGCACGCATGATTTGCTTTTCCATTTTTCGAACTCGCAATCCCTGTCAAAAATGCCACAAGCGCTGAACAGGTCAGCGCTTTTTCCAGTCACCGCATGCACCTGCAAGGCCACCCCCCTTTTTGGGGAACGGCCTTGCCGGGCATTACTGCTGCTGTTGCTGTTGCTGCTCGCCCTCGGCAGCCGGACGGCCGCCGTCACGGGGCTCGCGAGGTTCACGCGGCTCGCGGTACTCGCGTTGCTGGCGGGGCTCACGCGGCTGGCGGAACTCACGCTCGGCAGGCGCGGGGCGCTCGCTGCGCTCCATGCCGGCAGGACGCTCGGTCAACGCCTTCAGCGACAGCTTGACACGACCCTTTTCGTCGGTCTCCATGACCTTGACCTTGATGATCTGGCCTTCCTGCAGGTAGTCGGCGACGCGCTCCACGCGCTCGTGGGCAATCTGGCTGATGTGCAGCAGACCGTCCTTGCCGGGCAGCAGGTTCACGAGAGCACCGAAGTCCAGGATCTTGGTGACCGGGCCTTCGTAGATCTTGCCGATTTCGACCTCGGCCGTGATCTCTTCGATGCGGCGCTTGGCTTCGTCGGCCTTGGCGGCATCGCTGGAGGCGATGGTGATGGTGCCGTCTTCGCCGATGTCGATCTGCGTGCCGGTCTCTTCGGTCAGTGCACGGATGGTGGAGCCGCCCTTGCCGATCACGTCACGGATCTTCTCGGGGTTGATCTTCATCGTGTACAGCTTGGGAGCGAAGGACGAGATCTCGGCCTTGGCTTCGCCCATGGCTTCCTGCATCTTGCCCAGGATGTGCATGCGCGCTTCCTTGGCCTGGGCCAGGGCGACCTGCATGATTTCCTTGGTGATGCCCTGGATCTTGATGTCCATCTGCAGCGCGGTGATGCCGCTGGTGGTGCCGGCCACCTTGAAGTCCATGTCGCCCAGGTGATCTTCGTCACCCAGGATGTCGGTCAGCACGGCGAAGCGGTTGTCTTCCTTGATCAGGCCCATGGCGATGCCGGCCACGTGGGCCTTCATCGGAACGCCCGCATCCATCATCGACAGGCAGCCGCCGCAGACCGAGGCCATGGACGAGGAGCCGTTGGACTCGGTGATTTCCGACACCACGCGAATGGTGTAGGGGAACTCTTCCTTGCTGGGCAGGCAGGCCGCCAGGGCGCGCTTGGCCAGACGGCCGTGGCCGATTTCGCGGCGCTTGGTCGAGCCCATGCGGCCCACTTCGCCAGTGGCAAAGGGAGGCATGTTGTAGTGAAACAGGAAGCGGTCCTCGAACTCGCCGGCCAGCGCGTCGATGCGCTGCGCGTCGCGCTCGGTACCCAGCGTGGACACGACCAGGGCCTGCGTCTCGCCACGCGTGAACAGGGCCGAGCCGTGCGTGCGGGGCAGCACGGAGTTGCGGATTTCGATGGGGCGCACGGTGCGCGTGTCGCGGCCGTCGATGCGCGGCTCGCCGGCCAGGATCTGGCTGCGAACGATGCGTGCCTCGATGTCGAACAGCATGCCTTCGACCTTGACGCCGTCGAACTCCACGCCCTGGGCCGTCAGGCCGGCCTTCACGGCGGCGTAGGCTTCGCGGCAGGCCTGCGTGCGGCTTTGCTTGTTGCGGATCTGGTAGGCCGCGCGCAGGGCTTCGTCACCCAGTGCGGCCACCTTGGCGATCAGCTCTTCATCCTTGGCGGGAGCGACCCAGTCCCAGACGGGCTTGCCGGCTTCGCGCACCAGTTCATGGATGGCGTCAATGGCGATGCGGCCTTGCTCGTGGCCGAAGACCACGGCGCCCAGCATCACGTCTTCAGGCAGTTGCTGCGCCTCGGACTCCACCATCAGCACGGCAGCTTCAGTACCGGCCACGACCAGATCCATCTGCGAATCCTTGCGCTGGGTCTGGCCGGGGTTGAGCACGTACTCGCCATTGATGTAGCCCACGCGGGCGGCACCGATGGGACCGTTGAACGGAATGCCCGACACGGACAGGGCGGCCGACGTGGCGATCAGGGCGGCGATGTCGGCATCGACTTCGGGGTTCAGCGACACGGTGTGGATAACCACATGCACGTCGTTGTAGAAACCTTCGGGGAACAGCGGGCGGATCGGACGGTCGATCAGGCGGCTGGTCAGGGTTTCGAGTTCGCTGGGCTTGGCTTCGCGCTTGAAGAAGCTGCCGGGGATCTTGCCTGCGGCGTAGGTCTTCTCGATGTAATCGACGGTCAGCGGGAAGAAGTCCTGGCCGGACTTGGCCTGCTTGGACGCCACCACGGTGGCCAGCACCACGGTGTCATCGATGTTGACCAGCACGGCGCCGGAAGCCTGGCGGGCGATCTCGCCGGTTTCCATGGTGACCGTGTGCTGGCCCCACTGGAAGGTCTTGGTGACTTTGTTGAAGATGGACATTGTTGCTCCTAGGGAATGTTGGCCAGATGCACTCATCCGGCCATGATGGAGAGCAATTCAGAACACGATGCCATTCCATTGCTGGATTTCTTGCTATCAAATCCGCAGCAATGGAATGACACAGCTTCGCTCTGTCTTGCTTTCTCCGAAGTAAAAAACGCCTGAGCTAGACAGGCTAACTCAGGCGTTTCGATCTCCCACCGTGCTTACTTGCGCAGGCCCAGCTTGGCGATCAGTGCGGTGTAGCGATCAGCGTCCTTGGACTTGAGGTAGTCCAGCAGCTTGCGACGGCGGCTCACCATGCGCAGCAGGCCACGACGACCGTGGTGGTCCTTGGCGTGTTGCTTGAAGTGAGGGGTCAGCTCGTTGATGCGTGCGGTCAGCAGGGCCACTTGCACTTCTGGGCTACCAGTGTCGTTGGCAGAGCGTGCGTTGGACTTGACGACTTCAGCCTTCACGGAAGATGCGATCATTTTTTTTCCTTGGAAATTGGCGCCTCAAAGACAAAAGCAAGGAGGCAGCCTTGGTTACTTGCGCCGGGACTGGAAAGGCCCCGACGTGCGTCTTGCACCATGCAAAACCCTGGGATTATAACAAGCACGCCCGGACCGGCATCCACACCTGATTTGCGGCCCTTTACCACTTCGGCCTGCTGCCCGCCCAGAATCCCGCAAAGCCCGCGCCACAGGCATGCCGTCACGAAGCACGGATATGTGGTGCGCAGGCATTCCATACACCAAGGGAGGGCCACGCCATGGCAGTGCGTTTTTCATTCATTCCATCGACCCGACAAGCGCAGCGGCGGCAATGCGCCCTGCTCTGCCTGGTCGCGGCCCTGGGCCTGGCCCTGCCTGCCCAGGCTGCGTCCCACCGCGCCGACGCATCGGCTGCGCAAGGCTACAAGCGCAAAAAGGGCGGGCAGCGGGTCCGGGTGCCGACGCAGCGCAGCAGCTCCGACGAGTCGCCCGAGCAACGCGACAAGCGGCTTTACCGCGAATGCCAGGGCAGGAACAACGCCGGAGCATGCGCCGGATACACCGGGCAGCCGCCGGGCAGGCGCCAGCGCTGACACGCTCCCAGAAACAGTCCTAGGCCGGCCTCGAATACCCAAAAATCCGGCAAAGCCTTGCCATCATTGGATTTTTTCGCACCTCTGCACGCCTGAATTCAGCCCCATTCACTGCACAACTCCTATTTTTTGACCAAAGAAACAGATTGGTCTGAAAGACATGCACGAACAACCCCAATAGATTGAGCGGCGCACGAAACAAGCAGCAACAACCAGCGTTGCGCAAGCCAATCGACGGGGAGGGATTCAAGAGATGTCATCGACCAGGCCTCAGGCTCGCCCGGGCGCCAAAGGCTTCACTGCCATCGAGTTGATGGTGGTCGTCGCCATCCTCGCCGTGCTCACCACGCTGGCAGCTCCCAGCTTCAACCTCATCATCGAGCGCTGGCGTGTTCGCCAGACCGTCGAGGCCCTGCAATCGACGCTGCAGTACGCGCGCTCCGAAGCCGTGCGTCGCGGTGGCGGCGTTTTCATCCAGAAACTGCCCCAAGGCACCAAGGGCTGCACCCTGGCGGCGCAGCACGCCGACTGGGGCTGCGGCTGGGTGGTGTTCGTCGACCGCAATGGCAACAGGCACTGGGATCCCAAGGAGGAGCTGCAGCGCTTCGACACGCCCGCCCGCACCCTCGTCACCCGCTCCCGGTCTGCCTCCATCATCAGTGTGGACCGCTGGGGTCAGTTGGGCGGACTCACCGCCATGGGTTTCGCCATTGCGCCATCTCCGGCCGGAATCACTTCCGCCGCAACCCAAGGCATTTGCGTCTCGTCCGGCGGACGCATCCGGGTGGTCGGCCAGGAGGGTATTCCATGCGCCTGACACGTACCCGCAATCGGCATCCCAATGGCTTTACCCTGATCGAAACCCTGGTCGCCACCGTCATCACGGCCCTGGGTGTTCTGGGAATCCTGGGACTGCAGATGCGCACCCTGGCCGACAACCAAAGCGGCGTGCGCCGCGCCCAGGCCATCCGGCTGATCGAGGACCTCAGCGAGCGCACGCACGCCAACCCCAACTCCCTCGGACAGATCGGCCGCTACGTTTCCGACTGGAATCACGCCCCCGAATCCGTCGCCGACTGCAGTGCCGCCGCATGCGGCCCGGACGCAATGGCCAGCTACCACCTCGCACGATGGAAGGCATCCGTTCGCCAACTGCTGCCAGGCGGGGCCGCCAAGGTCTTCCTCGCAGGAAACGAGGCAGCCGCCAGCGCCGGCAACGGGCGCCAGCTGGGGATCATGATCAGTTGGCGCGAGAACGAAAAGTCCGGCAAGGCCGACTACAAGGACCCCATCGGGCTTGATGGCGATGGCGATCTCATGCACGGAGACCAGGCCATGGCCTGTCCTGCAGGCAGAACCTGCCACCTGCAATACATCCCACTCAGCGCTCGCTGTGCTCCCTACCTTGCAAACAACGCAGTCCAGTTCTTCTGCGCAGGCCCATGAAACCCCATCGCATCGCCACCGCCATTGCGGCCAGACCGCGTCAACGCGGGCTGAGCCTCGTCGAACTGCTGGTCGGACTTTTCCTGGGACTGCTGATCATCGGCGTGGCCATGGGCGCACTCATGGCGTCACGCGCCGTGTCCGCCACCATCAGCGATGCCAGTCAGTTGCAACAGCAGGCTTCCCATCTCTTCCGCGTCATGGGCCGGCAGATCCGGCAGGCGGGGTCCCTGCGGCTGCTTCTTGCATCACACAAGAAGGCAACAGAAGCCATTGACGTGGCAGACCCCGTTGCATTCGAGGTGGGCGCACTGGACTTCAACCCCGCGCACGACACCATCCAGGGCCTCGATGCACCCGGGCGCTCCCAATACAAGCTCGCCGTGGGCTACAGCAATTACACGCAGCCGCTGCACACATCGGCCATCGAGACCTCACTGCAGCGCAATTGCCTGGGACAGACCAACAGCGACAGCCTCATCCTGAGCCGCTTTGTCCTGGACGCCAGTAAAAACACCCTGCGCTGCGCCGGAGCGCCCTCCGCGGGTGCCCAGCCCCTCGCCAGGAACGTCGCCAACTTCCAGGTGCGCTACCTGATCCAGGCGCCGGGGGGCGCCGCCCGCATCCAGTATGTCAACGCAGCCGCCGTAGGCCAGGACTGGCCTCGCGTCGTCGGCGCCGAGGTCTGCCTGGTGCTCTTCGGCAACGAGGCCATCGACATGCCCGCCAACAGCAGCTATACCGACTGCGCCGACAGCGACGGTACGGCCGAATCCATCCACATGGCCACGCTGCCTGCGCCCAGGACGCGGCGCCTGCACATGGTCTTTCGCAGCGTGTACCAGTTGCGCAGCCAGGGGTTGGCGGGATGACGCACAAGGCTGCAGGCATGCGACATGCCCACACCTGCGCAGCGCAGCGCCAAAAAGGCATCGCCCTGTTCATCGTGGTGGTCCTGGTCATGCTGTCCATGCTGCTCGCCCTGTGGGCGTCGCGCAGCGCACTGTTCAACGAAATGTTCGTGGGCAACGATGCCGACTACCAGCGTGCCCTGGAGGCTGCACAGGCCTTGCTGCAGGATGCCGAACTGGATATTCGGGGCGAACAGGCCAGCGGCGCCGCCTGCGCCGCCAGCAGCAGCCAGCCATCCGTCTGCCGCAGCGGTGCAGGCATCGCACAGTTCCCCCGGGAAACCGGGGAAGTCGGCCTGCTGCTGGCCAGCCTCGCTGAGGCCACACCCACTGGATGCCGCGATGGCCTGTGCACCAAGCGCACGGGACCTCAGGACTTCTGGAACAACGCGGACGAAGGCCAAGGGATCACGCTGGGCCAGATGACTGCCGCTGACGTCGGCGCACGCTACGGCCAGTTCACGGGCGCCATCGCTGGCGGAAAGAGCGACTCCATCCTGGCAAATCGTGAGGCAGGAAAGGGAGGCTGGTACTGGATAGAGATCCTGCCCTATGACGTCAACGCAGGGAACTCGGGCGTCATCGCCAACGGATCACCCCGACTGGCCCTTTACATGCAGCCCCAGGTGATCTATCGCATCACGGCCATTGCCCATGGCCGCAAGAGCAACACCCAGGTGGTGATGCAGCAGACCTACGCCCGGCAGAAACGCCGCGACTGACTCAGGACACCTGACATGCCCCACCTCTGCCATCCCTGGCTCCGGCGCATCCTGCTGCCAGCGCCGACAGCCGCAGCCATGGCCGCTGCAGTCCTGGCCGCGCAAAACAGCCAGGCAATGGACATGATTCAGTCGTCGCTTGGGCCCCGAGTCAAGGTCACGATAAAGCCTGGCCTGCCGGCACCCATCCAGGTCCAGCAGGTCTCGGAGGCAGACACTCCAGTTGCCAGGGTTCAGGCAGATGGCACCGAATTCGCCGCGCCCATTGAAGACTGCCCGGTCGGACAACAGGCAGATGCCAAGGGCCGCAGCAGCTCCATGGCCTCCAGCGGCAGCGTGATTACGCGGGCCGGCGTGGACATATTCAGCGCCCGCTACAGCGCAAAAGCGGCCTGGAGCGGCTGGATCAGCGCAGAAACCGTCCAGGCCGATGGCAGCCTCACCGCAACAGCCGGCTGGCAAGGCAAAACCACGGCCGGCCACCTGGATGCACTCAGCGACGAACAGGCAATCAATGACCGTCTGATCCTGACCTGGAGCGACAGACTGCAAAGAGGCGTGTCCTTCAAGTGGAATGAACTCGACCACCGGCAGAAAGCCTCCCTGGGCATCGATGTCGAAGGAAGAGCAGACAACCTGGGCAAGCACAGGCTCAACTTCATACGCGGCGACCGCCGCATGGAAGCGCCGGGACAACCGCCGCGCGTTGGCCCCACCCGTCCTTTTCGCCAGCGCAGCTCGCGCCAGGGCGACATCGTCAACTCCCAGATCTGGCATGCCGGCCATCCCGTGGACAACTGGCCCCTGCCGGGCTATGCCGCCTATACCCTCGCCCAGCAGAACCGCCAGCCCATGATCTATGCAGGCGGCAATGACGGCATGCTGCATGGCTTTTCGGCCACCGACGGCAGGGAAAAGATCGCCTACATCCCACGAGGCGTGATCTCCGGACTGGCAAGACTTTCCGACCCCGACTACGACGCCCGGCATCGCTACTTTGTGGACGGCTCCGCCATGAGCGGCGACATCCCCTCGGGCAGCGTTGCGTCCTCGCAGTGGCGCACTGTGCTGGCTGGCATGGCGGGCGCCGGAGCCAAGGGCTACTTCGTGCTGGACATCACCCATCCGGAGGCTTTCAGCGAGTCCGGTGCCAGCTCGCTGGTCCTGCTTGACCGAACCCAGACACGCAACAGCGATCCCGGCGACTGCACCAGCCTGGATGACATGCGCCAGCGCGCCACTTGCCAGGAAAACAAGGACCTGGGCCATATTTTGGCGGCGCCCGTGCTGGACGATGCCAACCCGCAACGCAGCACTCAGATCACGCAGTTGAACAACCACCGCTGGGCACTGGTGACGGGCAACGGCTACCACAGCACCAACCAGCGGCCCGTGTTGCTGATCCAGTATCTCGATGGCAACCAGGAGCTGTTGCGCCTCGTTGCCACGGGCAATACCCCAACCGGCACCACCCCCGAGACCACCCGCAACGGACTCTCCGCCCCGCGCCTCGTGGACATCAATGGAGACGGCCGGCCCGATGTGGTCTACGCAGGTGACATCCAGGGCAATCTGTGGAAATTCCTCATCGCCAGCGGTGCCTCCTCCCGCTGGGGCGTGGCCTTCGACGGCCGGCCGCTGTACACAGCCTGGGGTGGCAATTCTCCATCGGCCACTCGCAACCTGCGTCAAGCCATCACCGCCCCTCCTTCCGTACGCGCCAATGACCGGCGCAGGGCCAGCAAAAATGCCAAAGAAGGGCGCGAGCGCTTGACGGCAGGCGGCATGCTGGTGGCATTCGGTACCGGACGCCACATCACGCGGCAGGATTCTGGCAACACAGCGGTCCAGAGCATCTATTCCATCCTCGACAGCACCCGCTACAGGCTGCTCGCGGACGGCAGAGTGCAAGCTTGCCTCGATGGCAAGGATTCGGACTGCAGGCAGCCTGACGGACAGCGAGCGGCACCCGTTTCAGGCATCGGAGAACTGGCCAGGCGCTCGGTGAACCATCAGCCGGCAGGGGCGGCCGGCCAAGGCTTCTGGCGCGTTGACTCCACGACCGACCTCGACTGGACACGGCACAAAGGCTGGTACATGGACCTGCCCCTGCCGGGCGAGCGCCTGCTCAAGCCAATGGGCTTCTACGACGGCAGCAACATCCTCGCGATCTACAGCCAGATACCTGCCGGATCCCCCAGGCGCCCCGGCGAAAACGCAAGCCCGCCCGACGCCTGCAATGCGAGCGAGGAGCGCCAATTCCTGACATTCATGAACATCATGGATGGCAAGCGACCCGGCGTTCCGTTGATGGACAGCAACGGCGATGGGGTCTACGGCACGGCAGATGAGGAGGTCTCGCGCGCAAGCGTCGCCAGGGGATCCCAGGCCTTGCTCCACAAGGGCCATCACGCCATCGGCTACGACGCCGAAGGCCGCCGCAATGTACTCGCCCGCATGCCGGAGCAATCCCTGCGCCCCAGCTGGCGCCAAATGAAATGAGGCACCACATGCGCTGCCCTCGATCCCCAGGATTCACGCTCATCGAACTCATGATCGTCGTGGCCGTCATCGTCATCCTCGGCACGGTCGCCGTCCCCAGCTACAACGAGTACATCCGCGCAGTCCACCGCGCCGACGCCCGCGCCGGCCTGCTCCAGGCCCAGCAATGGCTGGAGCGCGCCGCCACCGCCAACGGCACCTACCCCACCGAGTTGCCAGCAGATCTGACCTGGGCCCACGACTCCAGCAAGCGCTACACCATCGACTTCCTGTCAACCAGCGGCCACGACGACGACACCTACACCCTGATCGCCACACGCCGCGGCTCCCAGTTCGGTGACCGATGTGGCGATTTCACGCTGACCCATACCGGAGAGCGCAGTGGTGCGAATGTGGCCTCCAGCACCACAGCCGCTGAATGCTGGGGCAGATAACCCTGCGCATACCAGCCCTGTTTCCCAGGCAATCACCCAGGGTCCATTGCGATCAACGGGCCCCATGCACCCTCGTGATGCGGGAACTACCCGCAGTTCCGCCAGCCACTCATCCCGAGGTTGCATCCATTCATCCGGCTCCTTCGCCTGCCTCTGGACACAATGCCTAGCATCCGGGTATGCATGCATTGTCTCCACGACGGCCACCACGAACCAGGTCTCCCAAACAGGGCTCCAGAGGGTTCACCACCCTGGAACTGATGGTGGTGGTAGCCATCCTGGCCATACTCACAGCGCTTGCTGTGCCCAGCTTCACCTTGATCATTGAACGCTGGCGCGCGCGCGGAGTGGTTGAGGACCTGCAAGCAACGATCTACCTTGCGCGTTCTGAGGCCATCAAGCGCGGCGGCAACGTCCTCATCGACAAACTAGCCAGCGGCAATGGTTGCACCAGCACCGTCGGCAACACCTCCTGGGACTGCGGCTGGCGTGTAGTAACCAGCGGCGGCACCGTGGTACAGCAAAGCTCTGCGCCCAACCGCGTAGAAGTCAATCTGACCAACCTCACGGGCAGCATTGCCGTGGACCGCTGGGGCATGCTGACTAGCGGTGGCGCAGACGCCACGGCCATGGCCATGGAGTTCGTCATCGTCCCCAAAGGCAAAGATGTCAGCGACAACAGCGCGATCCGCCTGTGTGCAGGCATGGGCGGACGAATCGTTCAGGCAAAGGGCAGCGAAGCATGTCCCTGAATTCAACCCGAGACCATCCCATGCACCAGCCGAAACACACCCGGCCAACCCCGCACCGCCGACAGGGTGGCATCACTTTGGTCGAGTCCCTGGTGGCCATCGTGGTGGCTGCCCTGGGCATTCTTGGCATTCTAGGCACACAGATGCGTACGCTGACCGATACGCAAACCACCCTACGCCGCGCGCAGGCCATTCGTCTGATAGAAGACCTGAGCGAGCGGATGAGGGTCAACCCCAACGCATTGGCCAGTCTTGACGCCTACGTTTCCGACTTCTCCAGCAGCCCTTCGCCCGGTGACTGCCGCAACACTGCGTGTACTCAGGATCTGCTGTCCACCTACGACATAGGCTCATGGAAGCAGTCCGTCAGAGACACACTTCCGCTGGGCCGGGCCAATGTGTTCATTGCACCAGCAGATACTTCCGCCACGAATCGTCGGCAACTGGGCGTTATGGTCGGCTGGCGTGAAAACGAGCGGGACATTGCCAACGCAGCCGACAAGAAAACCTACAAGGACAACATAGACGCCACCCAGGTGCGGGCAGCCGACGGCACCCTCAGTTCCGGGGCAGGCACAGCTGCCACCTGCCCGGATGGATTCACCTGCCATCTGCAATACATCCCCATCGCAGCCCGCTGCGCGCCTTACCAACCTCTAGGCAATCCAGTCCAGTTCTACTGCCCGGGAGCCTAACCATGGCCACACGAATCCAATTCTTTAAAACCCCGCGGCCCGGCGCACTAAGTGCTAAGCCCGCGCTTGCAAGCCCTCGGCGCGCCATGGCGCAACGCGGCGTCACCCTGATTGAATTGATGGTGGGCATTGCTATAGGCCTGCTGGTCGTGGCTGTGTCCATGGCGGCACTGATGGTGTCGCGCGGTGTCTCCGGCACAGTGAGCGATGCCAGCGGCCTGCAGCAGCAGGCCGCCTACGCCTTACGCGTCATCGGCCTACAGCTGCGCCAGTCCGGCTCTCTGTATCTCAACCTCAACCCGACCAGCGCGATCGCGGCCAACAGTTCCGCCGCTCCGGTGGCATTCGAGACCAAGGCGGAGTCAGTGAACAAGGGAAATACCTTCGATCCGGTCACCAATGCCATTCTGGGCACAGCCAGCCCGACCACACTCGCGGTGGGCTATCGCCGCTACAAGGAGCCTGTCTACAGCAGTGCCGACGAGCAATCGCTGGCGCGCAATTGCCTGGGAGGCCCTGCCAATGCCAGCACCGATCAGCGCGTGGAAAGTGTGTTCCAGCTCAGTGGCAGCCAACTCCAATGTCAGGGTAATGGGTCAACCCCTCAGACCCTGGCGCAGAACGTCGCCAGCTTCCAGGTTCGCTACTCGTTGCAGGACAACACGACCTTGGGCAAACCCAAGATCCAGTATGTGACTGCCACGAACGTGGACAACTGGGGCAAGGTGCAAGCGGTAGAGGTATGCCTGGAGATCTATGGCAACGAGCCCGTGGACATGCCCGCCGGAAGCACCTATGTGAACTGCAACGGTGCGGCCGTCGACATGACGACGCTGGCCGCCCCTCGGACCCGACGCATGCACCTGACGTTCCGCAGTGTCTACCAGCTCCGCAGCCAAGGGCTGGTGGGGACCGTGCTGTGACCCTTTTTGCCAACTCCTCCATGCACCTGCGCATGCAACTCTATTCAAAGGACCGCCGGCAGCGTGGCGTGGCGCTGTTCGTCGTCCTCGTGTTCGTCATGCTCTCTATGCTCCTGGCATTGTGGGCCACCCGCACCTCGCTGTTCAATGAGATGGTGGTCGGCAACGATGCCGATTACCAGCGCGCCTATGAGGCCGCCCAGGCACTGCTGCAGGATGCCGAGTTGGATATACGCGGCGAACAGTCCAACGGCGCGGAATGCAGTGGCAGCGGCGATGTCTGCCGCAAGACGACCGCAGACAAGATCCCTCTGGAGGCACAGGACGTCACTCCTTTGCTGGGCCAACTGGAAGCACAGCCCACCCGATGCCGCAATGGCCTTTGCGCCAAGCGCACGGGCAAGCAGGATTTCTGGAACAACTCGGACGAATCTCAGGGGCCCACGTTGGCACAGATGACGGCCAGTACGGTTGGTGCGCGCTATGGCCAGTACACGGGCGCAGCGAAAGGCTCCAGTTCCCAGCCCGCCAACCCCATCCTGACGGACACAGGCAGCGCCAATCGGGGAGGCTGGTACTGGATGGAGGTTCTTCCCTACCAGGACAACAAGAATTCCAGCCTCATCATGGGCGGCCCGCACAACCTGCTGCCGCTGAACCTCAAGCCCTTCGTGGTGTATCGCGTCACGGCGCTGGCCTATGGGCGCAAGCCGAACACCATGGTGGTCCTGCAGCAGACCTACGCACAGCAAAAACGCAAGAACTAGGCCAACACGCCTTGCCATCCGCCAAGGCATGCAAACCCTTCCACATTCACCATATTGACACTAAGAGGAGCAAGCGCCATGAAATGCAAGCCCCCCGTTTCGCTGCACACCTTCCGCCGGACCTTGCTTTCGCTGGCCGCGGCAGCCGCGCTGCTGCCGCAAGGCGCCATGGCGCTGGATCTTTCGCAGTCGCCGCCCGGCACTAAGGAACCTTACGTTTCACCCAACGTCATCATCTCCATTGACGATTCGGGAAGTATGAATTTCCGGCTCGACAGCGAAAGCACCAGCGGCGCGAGCAACCAGACCACACCCAACTCGGATGGTACTTGGCCCATGAGCAGCCGCCGTGTCAACGTACTCAAGTACGCACTCATCGGTAACAATGGATCCGGCGGTATCTTCCGAGACACCACGCTGCTGCCCGACAAGAAAATCCGACTGGCCTGGCAGGCCATGTGGAACAACGGTCGCTCTTCCGATGCCGGCAATGTGGACAGCGGCAGTGGCAGAAGCGCCGTCCAGATGAATACGAACTCCATGCGCCCGCTGCAAGGTTCGCATCGCACGAACTTCATCTCCTTCATCAACAACCTGAGCCCCAGCAACGGCACACCGTCGCACCTGATGTTCAGTCAGGCGGACAGTTACATGCGCCGCGCAGTCAGCAAGGACGGACCGTGGGCCAGCGATCCAGGCAATACCGGCGCGCCTTACCTTGCCTGCCGACGCAATTACCACATCATGATGACCGATGGCCGCTGGAATGGCACAGCTACCAATGTCCCCAATACGAATTGGAGAGACAATGCGACCAACCTGAAGTTCAGCGACAACATGGTGTACGGCGGCAGCACGGCGGACCAAAAGAAATCCGCCCTCTACCGTGACGAATCCAAAGGTACGACCTTGGCCGACTGGGCGTTCTACAGCTGGGCCAATCCGCTGCAGACTTCGGGGTTGACAGGGACCATGCAGCCTACCGCCGACTACCGCAAGGCCTCCTCCACCGAAACCTTCACCAATGCCAGCGGCACCTCTGCCACGCTGGATCGCTATTGGAATCCACGCTACAACCCGGCCACCTGGCCCCACATGGTGACCTACACCATCGGCTTCAGCAAGATGGCGTTCGAATGGAGCTATTCATCCATCACGCGTCCGACACAAATGGTACCGTTTGGCTACGACGGAAGTTTCCCAGGCTTGGCCAACGGCACCATCGGCTGGCCTGACCTGACCGCCAACACGGAGTCGCGCAATGCCCTGGATCTGTGGCATGCGGCACTCAATGGTCGCGGACGCTTTTATGCCGTGGAAAAAGGCGAGGATCTGGAAAAGGCCTTCCGTGAGATCTTTGGTCAGATCAACACGCAGACCGAACCCGACCTGACATCCACTGCCACCAGTGGCTCCAACGCCTCACGCAACGATGTCGGCAAATTCACCGGTGCCTATGAGCCGCAGAACGCCTGGAAGGGCTTCGTGACGGCAGAGACCGTGCAAAAGGATGGCACGACGATTTCCGCCCCCGGATGGGGCGGAAAAAATACGGCAGACAAGCTCGATGCGCTGACCAGCGTGGCTAGCCGTCTGATCCTGAGCTGGAGCGACAAATGGGACACCACCAAATACAAAGGAGGCACGTCCTTCAAATGGGCCAACGATGAGGCCAATCTGAGCACGGCGCAAAAGGCAATGCTGGGGTTCAACCCCAGCGACACCAGTGTCACCGTGGCAACGAACGGACAGAACCGGCTCAACTTCATCCGGGGTGACCGCAGCCTGGAAGGCTCCGACAACAATGGCTACACCACATCCCAACCATTCCGCGAACGCAAGAGCCGCCAGGGCGATATTATCAATTCCGTGGTGTGGTATCTCGGCAAACCTTCGAGCAGCTATGCCCTGACCGGCTATGCCGAATTCACACGCAACAATGCCGATCGCCCCCCCATGATCTATGTGGGCGGCAACGATGGCATGCTGCACGGTTTTTCGGCCGCCGACGGCAGCGAGAAAATTGCCTATGTCCCCCGCGGCGTGATTCCCAACCTCAAGCTGCTGACATCTCCCGATTACAACAGCACGCACAAATACTTCGTGGATGGCTCGCCAATGACTGGCGATGTGGACCTGGGCACTGGCATCCAGGCGACCGACGATCCTAACTATGCGATCAACTACGCGGCCAAATGGCGTACGTTGCTGGTGGGAGCCCTTGGCGCCGGAGGCAAGGGCTACTTCGTGCTGGATGTCACCAATCCAAACTCAGCCACCACCACGGATGGCGCTCTGGGCTTCACCGAAGCCAATGCCTCGCAACTGGTGAGACTCGACCGTACCCGCGGCGCTGGGGAGACGGTGCTTGACTGCGCAAGAACGGGTATAGGCGTGTCCGAGAAGGCCGCATGCCTGAAAGCCGTGGAAGAGGACAGGGATATCGGCCATATTACCGCCCGCCCCGTGCTCGACGAAAACGACCCCATGCGCACCACGCAGATCACACGCATGAACAACAACCGCTGGGCAGTGGTGATGGGCAATGGCTACAACAGTGCCAATCAACGCCCCGTGCTGCTGGTCCAGTATCTGGATGGCGCACAGGAATTGGTGCGTATCCCCGTCACCACGGAAACGGCTGGCACAGGCAAGGCGGCAGACAACGGCCTGTCGGCCCCGCGCCTGGTGGACATCGACGGCGATGGCCGACCCGACGTCATCTATGCCGGAGACAACCTGGGCAATCTCTGGAAGTTCGATGTGACCAGCATCAACGATTCCAACTGGAACGTGGCCTTCAGAGGTCAGCCCTTATTCACGGCAAAGGGGCCGACCGCACTGAACTCGTCCGCACGCACCAATGTACAGCCCATCACGGTCGCACCTACGGTGCGCACCAATGACCGCACCATGACGATAGGCACGGGAACAAATGCCAAGACGGTCCCCGTGACCGGCATGATGATCGCGTTCGGCACGGGCCGCAACGTCACCCAGGACGATCCCAACAGCGTACAGGTGCAAAGCCTTTACTCAGTTCTTGACAACACACGCTACCGCATCATCGACACCGCCAAAGGCAAGCGCCTGGAGGTGCACCCTGGCGACGGGGTCTGCGCGCCATCAGCAACCACCTGCGTGCCTTCACCGTTGGCCTTGGGCGAAGGCGTAGCCAATGCCAAGCTGGCCGAACAGAAAATCAGCGAACTCGGCAACGGCGAATACGGCACGGTGGATGCAAGGAATGCGGAAAACGAACTTAAGAAGGAAACCTGGGCCAACTACAACGGCTGGTTCATGGACATGCCCGCCATTGGGGAACGCCTGCTCAAGCCAATGGAGTTCTATGACGGAAGCAACATCCTGACGGTGTACTCGCAGGTGCCGGCCAAAGGTTCGAACGTGGATCTCAGCGTAGAAAGCTGCGAGTCCACTTCCGTGGATGAGGAGCGCCAGTACCGCACGCTGATCAACATCATGGACGGCAAGCGGCCGACCGTGCAGATCGTGGACAAGAACAAGGATGGCTTCTTCAATGTCAATGATGGCGGTGTCTCGCGCGCACAGGTCAGCAAGGGATCGCATACCGTGCTCTCCAGCAGCAAGATAAATATCGATATTGATTCGAAAAACGAGAAGGAGAAGCTCGCACCCATGCCTGAAGAATCCCTGCGCCCCAGTTGGCGCCACATCAAGTAGGCTTGCGGATGTTATCTTTCATCCCAGTTGAGCAGCCATATATGAAACGCAAGAACCAAGGCTTCACCTTAATCGAGATGATGATCGTGGTGGCGGTCGTCGGCATCCTCACGGCCATTGCCATACCCAGCTACTCCGAGTACATACGCCGCGGACACAGGGCCGATGCCCGTGCGGGGCTGCTGCAGGCCCAGCAGTGGCTGGAAAGGGCTTCTACCGCCACGGGCGTCTATCCCACTGCACTGCCGGCCGCCCTCACCTGGGCAGGCGACAACAGCAAGCGCTACACCATCGGATTCGCAGCAAACAATAGCAACGCAAGCTACACCTTGACGGCAGTGCCCCGTGGCCCGCAGACAGGCGACAAATGCGGAACCTATACGCTGAGCAACACCGGGCTGCGCGGCGCCGATGGAAAGGTCTCGTCGGACTCGGCATTCAACGCCGATTGCTGGGGCAAGTAAGACACACAGCCAAGCTGCCTTACCATGCCGGCCATGGCAGATTCCCCTCGACACATGCACCAAGCGCTTGGGCTCGCCGCCCAGGCGCTTTTTCTTTCCTCCCCCAATCCGCGCGTAGGCTGCGTACTGGTGGCACCTGATGGCCGGGTCGTTGGCCAGGGGTTCACCCAGCAGGCTGGTGGCCCACATGCCGAAGTGATGGCGCTGCGCGATGCCGCAGCACAGGGCGAGGATGTGCGCGGAGCAACCGCCTATGTGACGCTGGAGCCTTGCTCGCACCAGGGCCGTACAGGTCCCTGCTGCGATGCCCTGATCGCTGCAGGCGTTGCCAAGGTGGTAGGCGCACTCACCGACCCCAATCCCCAGGTAGCTGGCCAAGGTTTTGCGCGGCTGCGTGCTGCAGGTGTACAGGTGGAGGTGGGACCAGGTGCAGCCGAATCGCGCGAACTGAACATCGGCTTCTTCAGCCGCATGCTGCGCGGCATACCGTGGGTGCGCATGAAGGCCGCCAGTTCCCTTGACGGCGCAACCGCATTGCACAACGGTGTCAGCCAATGGATCACCTCGCCCGAGGCACGTGCCGACGGCCATGCCTGGCGCGCGAGGGCCTGCACCCTGCTGACGGGCATAGGCACGGTGCTGGAAGACGATCCGCGTCTGAACGTGCGTGAAGTGCCTACCCAGCGCCAACCGCGCATCGCGGTGGTGGATAGCCGGCTGGACACGCCGCTCACCGCCCAGGTGCTGAAGACGCCCGGCGGCTGCCTTATCTACACCAGCAGTCAGGATACTTTGCGGTCCGAAGATTTGCAGGCGGCTGGCGCGACGATCATCCACATGCCCAACGCGCACGGCAAGGTGGACTTGGCCGCCATGCTGCGTGACCTGGCCGCGCGCGGTACGAACGAGCTGCATGTGGAAGCAGGCTTCAAGCTCAATGGCTCGCTGATACGCGAAGGGCTGGTCGATGAACTGCTGCTGTACCTGGCCCCCAAGCTGCTGGGCACGGGTGGCATGGGCATTGCCAGTTTCGGGCCGCTGGACGCGCTGTCCGAGGCCCTTGCGCTAGAGTTGCACGATGTGCAGCGTATAGGGCCGGATCTGCGCGTTGTTGCTCGTGTTGAAGGGCGCGCCAGCTTCTGACGCGGACAGCAGCTTCCTGGACCAGCGGCTGGCGCAGCCGTCCGACACCCGATTGACCGATCCTTGGGCCAAATCTTCGAATCATGTCCGGCGCTCGCAACCTACAGCCTCTTCCATCCGTCAGCCTCTTCCGAGGCCTGCGGACCACGCTTGTCCTGCTGGTGTCCGCCGTGGTCTGCGGCTGCGCCAGCAGCTTGCCCTCTCAGGTCGATCGCCCCGTCACTGCCGCCTTGGAAGCTCCGCAAAGCACGCCATTGGGCTCTTTGGTGCAGCAATTGCGGCCAGCCAGCGTCAGGCCTCAAACCTCTGCCTTCACCCTCCTGTCCGGCGCCCAGGCCGCCTACGGCGCACGGCTGGCCCTGGTCGAGGGCGCGCAGCAGACGCTGGACCTGCAGTACTACGCCATCCATGCCGACGAGAGCACGCAGCGCCTGCTGCGCGGCGTGGTGGAGGCGGCGCGGCGTGGCGTGCGGGTGCGAGTGTTGCTGGACGACTTCCACAGCACGGGTGCGAATGCGCAGGTCATGCGGCTGGCCTTTGTGCCGGGCATAGAGATGCGCATGTTCAACCCGCTGGCGGGCGCACGCAGTTCCGTGCTGGGGCGGGCCTATACGCTGTTGACGGATTTCCAGCGGGCGCAGCAGCGCATGCACAACAAGCTCTTCATTGCCGACAACGCCATGGGCGTGATCGGGGGGCGCAATCTGGGCGATGCGTATTTCGACGCGGACAGCGCCAGCAATTTCGTGGACCTCGACGTGCTGGCTTCGGGGCCGGTGGTCGGCGATCTGTCACGCAGCTTCGACAGCTATTGGAACAACCCGCGCGCCTATCCGGTTCAGTCGCTCATCAGTCTCAAGGAGCTCAAGCAGCTGCGCGAGCGCTTTGCCGATGATGGCGATCAGGCGCAGGACGAGGACCCTACGCCAGCCGTTGCCGCCAAAGAGGCAAAGACGGCTGAGCAGGCCGCCGAACACAGCCGCATCATCTGGGACCAGCAGCCCATGGATTTGCGCAAGGCGCCATGGACCTGGGCCTCGGCCGCCGTGCTGGTGGACCAGCCGGCCAAGATCCCGCTGGACAGGGATGACAGCCCGAGCACCAGTGCGGACGCGTCTGCGCCAGCCACACCCGCCCCGAACAGCCCGCAGGCCAAGCCTGCTGGCACGCTGCCCATGGGCCAGCCAACTCCGGCCTTGCGCCAGGCGGCGCGCCCGGTACTGGAGGCCGATTCGGTAGTGGACGGCCTGCTGGCCCTGGTCCGCAAGACGCGACGCGATCTACTGGTGGTCTCGCCCTATTTCGTGCCCGGTCCGGACATGATGGAGGCGTTTCGCGGCGCGCGGCAACGCGGGGTGCGCGTGCGCATCCTGACCAATTCGCTGGCCTCCAATGACGCGCCCCTGGCCCATGCCGGCTATGCACGCCACCGCAAGGCGTTGCTGGAGATGGGCGTTGAACTCTATGAGATGCGCAGCACAGCGGCCAGTGTCCGCTCTGCGTTTGGCTCGGGCAGCAGTGGCGGTGGCGGTCCTTCAGGCGCCACGGGTGCCTCGCGCGCCATGCTGCATTCCAAGCTGCTGGTGGTGGATGGTCACTTGGTGGCAGTCGGCTCGATGAATCTGGACCTGCGCTCGCAACTGCAGAACACCGAGATCGCCCTGCTCATCGCCAGCCGCGAGTTCGGCAGGCTGGCCACGCAAAGTATTGACGAGGGCCTGCAGGACGGCAGCTGGCGCGTGGAGATCGACAAGGATGGAGGACTGGTCTGGCGGGCCTCGGAAGACAGCGACCGCGCCGACGAGCACAGCGAGCCCGATGCCAGCTGGGGCCTGCGCCTGATGCTCAAGCTCCTGGGCCCGCTGGCTCCGGACCACCTGCTGTAGGCGGACGACAGCGCTACAACCCCGCCCACTCCTGGCGCCGAGCCAGCGCCTGGACCCAGAGGGTGATCTCGCGCTGATCGGTCTGGGTGCGCACCTCCTGATAGGCCTGCTCGGCCTCGGGAAAGCGGCGGCGCAGCAGGTTCAGCCATTGCTTGAGACGGCCTGCGCGCTGGCGCGGCTCCAAGTCCTCGCAGACCATGTCCCAGAAGCGCTGAACCTGGGGCACGAGGTCGCTCCAGCACACCTCGGCGGCCGGGGTCTGCTCACCTTCAACGGCGGCGCGAATGGCCAGCGCCAGGCCCGGGTCGGCAACGATTCCCCGCCCCAGCATCAGGTCGCTGCAACCCGATTGCTCGCGGCAGCGCAGCGCCTCCTGCACCGTCCATATCTCGCCGTTGGCCACCACGGGCACGGTCACGGATTCGCGGATGCGCGGGATCATCTCCCAGTAGGCGGGCGGGCGGTAGCCATCGAGCTTGGTGCGGGCATGAACGACGATTTCGCAGGCACCGCCGGCCTGCATGGCCTGGGCGCATTCGGTCATCAGGGCGGTGTCATTGAAACCCAGCCGCATCTTGGCCGACACGGGCATGGCCGCTGGCACGGCGGCACGCACGGCGCCCACCACGCGCGCAATCTGTTCCGGGTCCTGCAGCAGCGCAGCGCCGCCGCCGTGGCGGTTGACCACCTTAGCCGGGCAGCCGAAGTTCAGGTCGATGCCCTCCGGCCCCAGGCGCGCCAGATTGGCCGCGTTGGCCGCCATGCTGTCCGGGTCCGATCCCAGCAACTGGGCCCGCACGGGCACCCCCGCCAGCGTCCGGCTGCCATTGTTCAATTCCGGCATGGTGCGCAGGAATACCTTGTCGGGCAGCAGCGTCCCCGTGACGCGGATGAACTCAGAGACGCAGCGGTCCGCACCGCCCACGCGCGTGAGCACATCGCGCAGCACGAAATCAAGCAAGCCCTCCATGGGCGCCAGCAACAGTCTCATCAGCTGTGTTCCGGGACCTGCAGCCCCGTCTTCCTGTTACAGATCAAACAATATTCCTGCAGCCCGTATTGGCCGCCTGCCCCTTCGAATCGCCCCTCATCAAGGCGGCGGCAGGCGATTGTGCCCTTGCCGCAGCAAGTTGCACCGGACCAGTTGTCATGGCTTTTTCACGCCACGGTCATTCATGTAACGTGCAATCGGGGCTTGTCGGACTCCCCTGCCCCAACCATGCTGCTGCAAAAAACCGCCAAGGCCCTTGAAGAGCTGCAGCCCGGCCGGCGCAGCCTGCCGCTGCGCGAGCGCTCGGTGCTGCTGATGGCCGATGGCCGCACCGAGGAGCAGCTGCAGCAGGTGCTGGGTGCCCAGGCCAGGGAGCTGGTACAGCAGCTGATAGACAGCGGCCATCTTCAGCGCCTGGCCGGCAATGCCATCGAAACATCGCCCCAGCCGCAGGGCCCCGCGATGGCGCCTGCCGCTGCCAGGCAACCCGCTTCACCAGGCCCTGCCGCCACGCTGAATCTGGCCGGCACACGCATGTATCTGTTCGACCTGTGCGAGCGCATGTTCGCCAACCGCCATGAGGACAAGGCCCAGGTGCTGCGCCATCTGCTGCGCGAAGCGCGCGACCTGGCGGCTCTGCAGGCCGCCGCCTTGCAGCTGCTGCAGACCGTGCAGGAGCATGCCGGCAACGAGCGCGCGGATGCGCTGCGCGAGCGGCTGCAGCATCTGCTGCCCCAGCAGGCAAACGAGTCAATGGCAGCGCAAGGCGCCTGACCGGGATGAAAGCGTGGGTGCCGGCGATCAGCGAGGCGCCAGGCGCCACAGCGAGGTGACTTCGGCAGCGCGTGCGGCGTGCAGCGGATCGGCAGCGTCCACAGCCTTCCCATGGCGTGGGCGGATGTCCTCTCGGCCCAGGACCTGCAGGCCAGCGGCCTCGATCCACTCCAGCAATTGCTCGCGCGAGCGCAGTTGCAGATGCTCGGCCAGATCCGACAGGATCAGCCAGCCTTCGCCGCCCGGCAGCAGATGCGCTGCAAGGCCTTGCACAAAGCCGCGCAGCATGCGGCTGCCTTCGTCGTAGACGGCCTGCTCCAGCAGGGAGCTGGCCTTGCCCGGCAACCACGGTGGATTGCAGACCACCAGGGCGGCCCGGCCTTCGGGGAACAGGTCTGCCTTGCGCAGGCTCACGCGCTGCGCCAATCCCAGTCGCTGCAGGTTGTCCTGCGCACAGGCCAGGGCCCGGTCGCTCAGGTCGGTGGCCACCACCTGCCGCACGCCACGGTGCAGCAAGAGAGCGGAAAGCACACCCGTGCCCGTGCCGATATCCCAGACTGCGGCATCGGCCTGCTGGGCTGCGGCCGGCAGGGGCGCCTGCGCCACCAGATCCAGGTACTCGCCGCGCACCGGGGAGAACACGCCGTAGTGCGGATGAATGCTGAACTCCGGCATGCCCGGCACAGCCAGGGCCACGCCCTTCTTGCGCCACTCATGCGCGCCCAGCGCGCCCAGCAGTTCACGCAAGGGAACGATGACGCTGCGCGCACCCTGATCGGCGGGAATGTCGCCCCAGGCCTCGCGGCAGGCCTCGCTCCAGTCCGGTGCGCGGCGCAGGGCGCAATGCCAGCTGGCATCGAGCTCGATCATCACGCTGGACAGAATGCGTGCCCGCTGCGCCAGCGCCTGGCGGTGCAGGTGGAAGGCATGGGGAAAGACAGGCTTGGCGTCTTCCTTGCCGGCCCGCCGATGGCGAGCCTTGGCGGACGTCTCACGTGCAGGCTTGTCCAGGCGGCGGCCCAGCGCCGACAGCAATTGCCTGGCATTCTGGAAATCGCCGCGCCACAGCATCGCCTGGCCTTCGCAGGCCAGGCGGTAGGCGCTGTCGGCAGACAGGCTGTCGTCGGCGATGACGATGCGGCGCGGTGCGGTCATGGTGCTGTCCGCGCGCCACAGCGCTGCCTGCGTGGCCTCGTTCTCCTGCCATTGCAGCAGGGACCAGTTCTGGGAAGAGGACAAGGCCTGCTGCTCCGTGAGTGATTTAGGGGGAAGGCGGGTCGGAGACCCGATCAGTTCAGTGCGCGCTTGAGCCGCACTTCCTCGATCTTGAGACCACCCACCTGGGCCGTCTTGGCGGTGGACATTTCGCGCTTGAAGCCGGCGAGCTCGTGAAAGCGCAGCGCGCGTTCATTGCGCAGCGGCACCCACGACGTGACATTGGTGCAGCCTTCTTCAAGCAGGCCGTCGCGTGCGGCGTCCCACAGGGCCACGCCCACACCCTGATTCCAGTGGGTAGGTGCAGCATAGATGGCCCAGATTTCACCGGTGGTCTGGCGCGACTTCTCATCGCGCGAGCGGTCGAAGCCGACGAAGCCGACGATCTTGTCGCCATCGATGGCGACCTGAACCTGGGGCTCGCAAAATTCAATGGCTTCGCGCCAATAGGCCTGGCGTTTTTCTACCGACGACATGCTCTTGAGCTGGTCATCGGGAACCAGACCTCGGTAAGCCTCCATGGCGGAAGCAGTATGGATCTGGGCAATCGCTTTTGCATCGCGGAGAGTGGCTGGACGAACCTGGATACTAGACATGGAAAAACCGAAACGAAAACAGGTGAAAATAGAAGGGCGTGATTTTCACCGGAATCGCGCTTTTTGCGTGCATCGAGCCCCTTAGCCATGCACGCAAGTACGGCTGTGCTCGTTTTCTTGCCCTCGGCTATCGGATGTGCTATGTGCTCTTCAAAAAAGAGCAGCTAGTGCATGCAACACAAGGCTCGCCAAGGAATCAGTTGACAATTCCTCACGATGCAGGCATGCCCGGCAGCACGCCCGATCGAGCCCTTGCTCACAGCCAGCGGCGCATCAGTTCCATGATGCGATCGAACTTCGCACCATAGGGCGGATACAGCATGGCGGCCCCTGACCAGCGCGACTGCACGAACACCGCCTTCTGATGGCTCAGCCGCGCAAAGCCCTGCTCCGAATGATAGGCACCCCAACCGCTGTCGCCCACGCCACCGAAGGGCAGGTTCTCGTGCGCGAAGTGCAGCAGGGTGTCATTGACCGTCACCCCGCCGCTGATGGTGCGTGACAGCACCGCATCACGCACCTTCTCGTCGCGGCCGAACCAGTACAGCGCCAGCGGCCTGGGCCCGGCATTGATGGCCGAGACCACGTCGTCCAGCCTGTCGTAGCTGATCACGGGCAGGATGGGGCCGAAGATCTCCTCCTGCATGAGCTGCATCTGGCTGGTGGCATTGAAGACCAGGGCCGGTGCCATCTGGCGCTCCACGGCATCACCCCAGGCCATGTCCGCCCCCTCCTGGCTGGCGCCGCCGTCCTCCATCCATTCGACATGGGCGCCCATGCCCTGGGCCTGGCGCAGCATCTGCCGCAGGCGGGCCAGGTGGCGCTTGGTGAGGATGGCGGCATAGTCCGGGTTGCCGGCAAAGCGCGGGAACAGCCGCTGCGCGGCGGCGCGAAAGGCCTCGGCGAATTCGGCCTCCTGTCCACGCGGCAGCAGCACGTAGTCGGGGGCAATGCAGGTCTGGCCTGCGTTGACGAGCTTGCCATGTGCGATCTTGAGCGCTGCCTCCTTCAGGTCGCAGTCGGTGGAGACGATGCAGGGCGACTTGCCGCCCAGCTCCAGCGTGGTCGGCGTCAGGTGCGCTGCGGCCGCCTGGGCCACGCGCCGGCCCACGGCCGTCGATCCGGTGAACAGCAGATGGTCGAAGTGCAGGCCCGAGAACTGCGTGGCCACGCTCACATCGCCCTCGATCACGGCGAACTCCTCGGGCGCAAAGAACTGCCCCACCAGCGCGGCCAGTTGCGCCGACGTGTGCGGCGTGAGTTCGCTGGGCTTGAGCATGACGCGGTTGCCCGCGGCCAGGGCCGTGATGGCAGGCCCCAGCGCCAGTTGCACCGGATAGTTCCACGGGGAGATCACCCCCACCACGCCCAGCGGCTGGCGCTCTATCCACCCACGGCCCGGCATGAGCATCAGCGGCGTGCGCACCCGCTGGCGCCCCGACCAGCGCGCCAGATGGCGCAGCGTGTGCTTGAGCAGGTTGCGCAGCACGAACAGCTCCACCATCTCGGTCAACCGTGGCGAGCGCATGCCGAAGTCGGCCTGCACTGCGGCAGCCAGCACGGGGCCGTGCTCGTCCAGCAGCTTTTGCATGCGCAGCAGCCTCTCGCGGCGCACCAGCAGCGGCACGTCCACCTGCGCCCGGCTGGCCTGGTACTGAAGTTCGAAGACGCGATGAAGATCCATCTGGGTCATAGGGCTCAATGGTAAGAAGACGCGGCAGACGCTCTCATGCTGCACAGGCCGCCTGCGGGTTGGCTGGATACGGCGGCAAGCAGCCAGAACGGCTCGGAGAAAAAAAAGGGAGCCTTGCACGGGCTCCCGAGGGTTACAGACTATACGGGCCGATATGCGCGGCCTGGGCGCGAAGATGCGCAGGCCGCGTAAAGGCTGCAGCAAGACGCTTCAGGGCTCGCGCACTTCACGGGGCTGAACGTCGGTCACCTCGCCCGCTCCCGGCAGCACGCCTGCGCCTGCACCTGCGCGACGGCCACCGCCTTCAGCCGCGCCGTAGGCGCGCTGCGGGCGCTGGGCCATCCACTCGGAGCCGGAGCGGTAGACGGTCTGCCAGCCAGCCCGCGGGCTCATGCGCATGGCCCAGGGCATGACCGGCTGGCCGGTGAGCCTGGCCCACAGCGCCCGCACGGCCCAGACCAGGGCCAGCAGCGCCGCTGCGGTGAGCAGGCTGACAAAGAAGACCAGGCCCACAAGCATCAGCAGGATGCGAACGGCCCAGCGGGTCAGGGTGGCGACGAAATCGTTCAAAGCAAAGCCTTTCTTGGCTGGCCCGGTGCGTCAGGCGGAGTCTGCCGCATCGAACCGGAATACGCCCGGTTCCTGTACCGGGTCCACATGCACCGCAATCGTGCTCTTGGGCGGGAAGCGCCCTTCAAGCAGCAGTTTCGACAACGGATTTTCGATCCGCTGCTGTATCGCGCGCTTGAGCGGCCGGGCCCCGAAAACGGGATCGAAGCCCACCTTGGCCAGTTCGGCCAGTGCCTGGTCGGACACCTGCAGCGCAAGGTCCATTTTCTCCAAACGCCGCTCCAGCAGCTTGAGCTGAATCCTTGCGATCGACTCGATATTCTTCGCGTCGAGCGCGTGGAACACCACGGTCTCGTCGATGCGGTTGAGGAATTCGGGTCGGAAATGGTTCTTGAGTTCCCCCCAGACCGCGTCTTTCACATCATCGTAATCCTCGCCGACCATGGCCTGGATCAGCAAAGAGCCTATGTTGCTCGTCATCACGATGACCGTATTCTTGAAGTCCACGGTGCGGCCCTGGCCGTCGGTCAGCCGGCCGTCGTCCAGTACCTGCAGCAGCACGTTGAAGACGTCGGGATGGGCCTTCTCCACCTCGTCGAGCAGCAGCACGCTGTAGGGCTTGCGGCGAACGGCCTCGGTCAGGTAGCCGCCTTCCTCGTAGCCCACGTAGCCGGGCGGCGCGCCGATCAGGCGTGCCACGGAATGCTTTTCCATGAACTCGCTCATGTCGATGCGCACCAGATGGTCTTCGCTGTCGAACAGGAAGCCGGCCAGCGCCTTGCACAGTTCCGTCTTGCCCACGCCCGTGGGGCCCAGGAACAGGAAGGAACCGGTGGGCCGGTTGGGATCGGACAGGCCCGAGCGCGAACGGCGTATGGCGTTGGCCACGGCCGAGATGGCCTCGTCCTGGCCGACGACGCGGTCATGCAGCCGGTCTTCCATGCGCAGCAGCTTGTCCTTCTCGCCCTGCATCATCTTGGCCACGGGAATGCCCGTGGCACGGCTGACCACCTCGGCAATCTCCTCGGCGCCCACATGGGTGCGCAGCAATCTGTGGGCGGGCGCACCGCCCTGCCCCTGCTCGCTGGCCTGGGCTTCGTTGAGCTGCTTTTCCAGCGAGGGCAGCTTGCCGTACTGCAGCTCGGCCACCTTGTTGAAGTCGCCCTTGCGCTTGAGCTCGTCGATCTGGATACGGATCTGGTCGATCTCCTTGCGGATCTGCTCGGAGCCCTGGGCGCTGGCCTTCTCGCTCTTCCACACGTCTTCGAGGTCGGCGTACTCGCGCTCCAGGCTGCCGAGTTCTTCCTCGATCAGTTGCAGGCGCTTTTGCGAGGCCTCGTCCTTTTCCTTCTTCATGGCCTCGCGCTCGATCTTGAGCTGGATCATGCGGCGCTCGAGCTTGTCCATGACCTCGGGCTTGGAGTCGATCTCGATCTTGATCTTGGCCGCCGCCTCGTCGATCAGGTCGATGGCCTTGTCGGGCAGGAAGCGGTCGGTGATGTAGCGGTGGCTCAGCTCGGCCGCAGCCACGATGGCCGGGTCGGTGATGTCCACGCCGTGGTGGGCCTCGTAGCGCACCTGCAGTCCGCGCAGGATGGCGATGGTGTCCTCCACGGAAGGCTCTTCGACCAGCACCTTCTGGAAGCGCCGCTCCAGCGCCGCATCCTTTTCGATGTACTTGCGGTATTCATCGAGAGTGGTCGCACCGATGCAGTGCAGCTCGCCGCGCGCCAGCGCGGGCTTGAGCATGTTGCCCGCATCCATGGCGCCATCGGCCTTGCCGGCGCCGACCATGGTGTGGATCTCGTCGATGAACAGGATGATGCGCCCCTCTTCCTGGGCCACTTCCTTGAGCACGGACTTCAGTCGCTCCTCGAAGTCGCCGCGGTACTTGGCGCCGGCCAGCAGGCCCGCCATGTCCAGCGACAGCACGCGCTTGTTCTTGAGGCTTTCGGGCACCTCGCCGGCCACGATGCGCTGGGCCAGGCCCTCGACAATGGCGGTCTTGCCCACGCCGGGCTCGCCGATGAGCACGGGGTTGTTCTTGCTGCGGCGCTGCAGCACCTGGATGGAGCGGCGGATTTCGTCGTCGCGGCCGATCACCGGATCGAGCTTGCCGATGCGCGCGCGCTCGGTCAGGTCCATGGTGTATTTCTTGAGGGCCTCGCGCTGGCCTTCGCCTTCGGCGCTGTCCATGGTCTGGCCGCCGCGCACGGCGTTGATGGCCGACTCCAGGCTGGAGCGCGTCACGCCGCTTTCCTTGAGCAGTTGGCCCGCACGCGTGGAGGCGCCGCTGCTGTCGGTCAGCGCCAGCAGGAACAGCTCGCTGGCAATGAACTGGTCGCCGCGCTTGAGGGCTTCCTTCTCGGTCACCTGCAGCAGGCGGCCCAGCTCGGAGCCGACCTGCACCTGATCCTGATGCTGCACGCGCGGCAGGTCTGCCAGAGCCTTCTCGGCCGCGGCCTGCAGCTGGCCCACGTTGGCGCCGGCGCGCTGCAAGAGCGAGCGCGGACCGTCGTCCTGGCGCAGCAGCGCCACGAGCAGGTGCAGGGGTTCGATGTTGGATTGGTCACCGCCCAGGGCCAGCGTTTGCGCGTCGGCCAGGGCTTCCTGGAACTTGGTTGTCAGTTTGTCGATTCGCATGGTGTTTCTTTTCGCTCCTGAAACAGGGTCATTGCGATTTATCTGATACCGGCAGGGCAAATTTCAAGCCATGCCCGGCCCGCAAGGACAGACGCTTGCGCCAGATCAAGGCCGGCGAGGCCGGCCATCCTTCTCAAGCATTGCGCTGAAAGATCGAGAACTGCGTAGGCGTAACGCCCAAATGCGCCCGGAAGCTGCGCACCAGGTGGCTGGCGCTGGAAAAGCCGCAATCCAGCGCCAGCTCGGCCAGCGGCGGCACGTTGCGCGCAGACAGGGCGCGCCGTGCCCGTGCCAGGCGCTGCTGCAGCACCCATTCGTGCACCGTGCAGCCCATGCTCTGGCGGAACATGCGTGCGAAATGGAATTCCGAAAGGCAGGCCTGTCTCGCCAGTGCCGGCAGCGACACGGCCTTGGAGTCATGCAGATGCGCCTCGATATGGGCAAGCACCCTGCGCCGCACGGCCGCAGAGAGCCCGCCCAGCGGCCGCTGCAGCGCCTGCACCTGGCGCGGCGTGGCGGACTGCAGCACCAGCCGGTCCACCAGCTGCTGGCCAATGGCATCGGCCGCCAGTTGCTGCTGCGGGTCCTGCCAGTCCAGTTGCATCAGCGCACGGGCACCGGCGTGGAAGGCCTGATCGTCCCCGTAGATCTGCGCACGCAAGGTGCGCGAGCGGGGCTCGGCATCCAGCATGCGGACCACGCGCCCCGCCCAGGCCAGGTCGGACACATACAGGTGCAGGAACTGCACGGGCGATCGCACCAGCCAGTGCGATTCGTCCTCTGGCGTGAAGATGCAGATGCGCCCCGGCGCCCCCATGGCCTCGGGCCGCGCCTTGAGTTGCGAGCCCTCGCCGCCGGCCAGGTAGACCGACAGCGTGTGGTGACCGGGCTGGCAGTAGCGCACCTCGTCGTCCACATTGGCCCAGACGGCCAGCTCCACCCCCTCGCTCAGGCGCACGCGCCGCTGCAGCCGGGCCTTGGAGCGTGACAGCACCTGGCACAGGTGGCTGGAGGGCAGCTCGGGCAGCGGCGTGGGCGTCATGGCAGCGATTGTGGTCCCGCAGCCATACCGACGCATGGCGCCAGGCCATCAAACCGCAGGAATCTGCCATGCCCGCCCAGCCTGCGGCGCCATCATCACCGGCCATGACTGCCACCCTCTATGCCCTGGTCGTGCTGATCTGGGGTTCGACCTGGATCGCCCTGAAGCTGCAGCTGGGCGCCGTGCCCGTGGAGCTGTCCATTGCCTACCGCTTTGCGCTGGCCGCCGTGCTGATGTTCGCCTGGCTGGCCTGGTCGCGCCAGCTGCGCGTGCCCCGCGGCCCGGCGCTGCCGCGCGTGCTGGCCCAGGGCCTGTGCCTGTTCAGCTTCAACTTCGTGTGCTTCATGCATGCCAGCGAGACGCTGGCCAGCGGCCTGGCCGCCGTGGTGTTCTCCAGCGCCAATCTCTGGAACGCGCTGCTGGCGCGCATCATCCACGGCCGCAGGCTGGCGCCCCATGTGCTGGCCGGCAGCCTCTTCGGCCTTGCAGGCCTGGTGGCGCTGTTCTGGCCCGAGCTGCGAGAAGGCCGGCATGCCAGCCTGCCCGGCCTGGGCTGGGCCGTGCTGGGCACGCTGTGCTTTTCCTGCGGGAACATGCTGTCGGCCTCGCTGCAGTCCATGGGCTGGCGGCCCGCACAGACCAATGCCTGGGGCATGCTGGCCGGCACGCTGCTGCTGACAGGCTATGCGCTGGTGGCAGGCCTGCCCTGGCGCTTCGATGCCAGCTGGACCTATGTGGGCGCCTGGCTGTACCTGGCCATTCCGGGCTCGGTGATCGCGTTCACGGCCTACCTGACCCTGGTCGGGCGCCTGGGCCCCGAGAAGGCGGCGTATGCGACGGTGCTGTTCCCCATCGTTGCGCTCAGTATCTCGGCCCTTTTCGAAGGCTATGTGTGGACGCCGCTGGCCGTGGGTGGCCTGCTGCTGGTGATGCTCGGCAACCTGCTGGTGTTCCGCCCGCCGCAATGGTTGCGGGGCGCCGCGCTCAAGGCCTGAAGGCCCGCCGCCTCACTGGCGCCAGCGCGCCAGCGCCTCTTCGTCGCTGACGCGCGCATCCACCCAGCGCGCGCCCTCGGGCGTTTGCTCCTTCTTCCAGAAAGGCGCCAGCGACTTGAGGTAGTCCATGATGTATTCGCAGGCCTGGAAAGCCATGCCCCGGTGCGATGCGGTGACGGCCACGAGCACGATCTGGTCCATGGGCTGCAGCGGGCCGATGCGGTGGATGACGCGCGCGCCATGGATGCCGAAGCGCTGCACGGCCTCGTCGATGATGGCCTCGATGGATTTCTCGGTCATGCCCGGGTAGTGCTCCAGCTCCATGCTGGCCACGGCGGCGCCCTCGTTGCGGTCACGCACCGTGCCGATGAAGCTGCAGACCGCGCCCACGCGCGCGTCGCCGCCGCGCAGGGCGGCGAGTTCGGCCGATACGTCGAAATCCTCGGTCTGGATGGATACACGGGCTGCTTGCATGCCCGCATTGTCGCAGGGCGGCGGCGCACCAGGGCGCACCAGGGACTGGCGAACGCGGTAGCATTGCCCTCCCCCGCCGCCGGCCTTTTGCTGCAGCGGGCCATGCATGGCCACACTCACGATCACCACCCCCGAATACACGCTCTACCCGTCGCCGCGCAACGAGCAGCGCGTGGTCTACGAGCATCAGCTGTTCGTGTCCCATCCCTACACCATCATCCATCTGCCCGACTACAACTTTCGCGGCAAGGCCACGCTGTTCGCAGCCCACCGCCTGGCCGACGGCAAGATGGGCCAGCTCGTGAGCTGCGAGCTGGCCGAGGACCTTGCACGCTTCGAGCGCTTGTTCGAACCCGATTGAGGCGCGCCATGGACGAGACCAGCCAGATACAGCCGCCGCCGAGCTTTGCCGCCCTGTATGCCGACCGGCACGGCCGGCTCAAGGCATCGATTGCAGACGTGGTCGGACGTTATGAACTGTGCGAGGACCTGGCCAGCCACCTGGTCGAGCAGGCGCAGACGCTCTATCACTCCGGCAACTCCTCGGAGCAAGGCGTGCTGCTGGGCATGCACGCGGGCCTGGCGGCCGAGGGCTCCATCGTCAGCCCTGGCGAGGCGCGCTGGATCGTGCAGCGCCTGGCCGAGCTGCTGGAGTGGCAGGCACCGCTGCTGCCCGATGCATCACCCCCTCCCGGCGCCGAAGGCGCGGCCTGAAGGTCACCCACCACCCCTCACCCAGGCGCTCAGGCGCGCTACACTGCGCGCCATGCCTTCAATCTTTGCCTTCCCCACATGCCACGGTGATGCCGTGCGCCTGTGCCTGGGCAAAGCCTGCAAACCCCAGCTCGTCTGACCGGAGCTGAGGTTCCGTCCAGATGAGCGACGGAACCGGCCCGGCAGCCTCCATCTCCCCTTCCCGCATCCCTTCAGGCGCCTGCCTTTCCGCCCTCGGTCTGGCCGGTGGCTGCGTACGGTCGTTCATTGTTTGAATCACCCGAAGGGATCTTCCATGTCTTTGCCTTCCACCACCTCGCCGCAAGCCCGATTCAAGGGGCTGTGGCTTCCGCTGGTCACGCCCTTTCTTCCTGGAGATGAGACGGCAGTGGACCACGAGGCTCTGCGCGCCCTGGTGCAGCACTACAACGCCACCGGCATCGCCGGCTACGTGGCCTGCGGCTCGACCGCCGAGGCCGCCGCGCTGAGCGAAGCGGAGCACGATGCCGCCCTGTCCACCATCCTCTCAGCGGCCCAGGGCATGCCCGTGGTCATGGGAGTTTCTGACTGCCACCTGGGGCATGCGCTGGCCCGTGTCCAGACACTGAACGCCCTGCCGCTGGCCGGCATTCTGGTGCCCGCGCCACATTACATACGCCCGTCGCAGGCGGGGCTGCTGCAGTGGTTCACGACGATTGCCGAGCGCAGCGCCCATCCGGTCATCATCTACGACATTCCCTACCGCACCGGCGTGGTGCTGGAGCTGGCCACGCTGCGTGCGCTGGCCGCCCATGAGCGCATCGTGGCCATCAAGGATTGCGGGGGCGATGCCGCCAAGACCCAGGCACTGATCGCCGATGGGCAGCTGCAGGTGCTGGCTGGCGAAGACGCGCAGATCTTTTCCACGCTGGCCCTGGGCGGTGCGGGAGCGATTGCTGCCAGCGCGCACGCGCATACACGGCACTTCGTCGAGTTGATGCAATGCCTGGAGCGTGGCGACCTGCCCGCTGCCCGTGCGCTGTGGCAGCCGCTGCAGCCGCACATCGCCGCCTGCTTTGCCGAGCCCAATCCCGCACCCATCAAGGCCTTGCTGGCGCAGCAGGGCCGAATGCGGGCAACGCTGCGGGCGCCCATGCAGGCTGCATCGGCCGCGCTGGCGCAGCGGCTGGCCGGGATTCAGCTGCCGCTGCTGCCGTCTGCAGACGGTGTTGCAGAGCGCAGGTCGGCATAGCGGTTCAGGATGCGTTGCACCTGACCGTGCGTCCACTCGCCACCCCGGGCCGCGGCAATGCCGCGCGCATTGAGTTCGGCGGCCATGGCGCGGTGCGTCAGGCCGCGCGCCTGCAGTTCGGCGAACAGCGCCTCATGCTGCTGGGCGAAGGCATCGGCCGTGGATTTGCGCTTTTCCACGGTGGCGCGCAGGTTGTCTGCGCCTGCGCGGCCCAGTTGCACGCCGCGCGCCTTGGCTTCGGACAGGGCCTTGCGCGTGCGCGCGCTGATGGCCTGGTCCACGGGCTTGTCGGTGGTCATTTGGGTCAACCTCCGGTCACGGGAGGGAAGAAAGCCACCTCGTCCCCCTGGCGAATGGCGGCACCGGCATCGCACAGGACCTGGTTCAGCGCCATGCGCACGGCCTTGCCAGGGGCCAGCGCTTCGGCGGCTGCACCGCCACGCGCAATCAGTTCCTCACGCAGCGCGCCCACGGTGGCGGCCTCGGTGGACAGGGTTTCGCTGCCCGTGCCCAGGGCTTCGCGGATGGAGGCGAAATAGCGCACGGTGATGGTGATGGCGATGGGGACGGCCTGGCTCATGACAGCAGCTCCGAAAAGGCGATGAAGCGCACCCGGTCGCCCGGCGCAATGGCCTGGCCTGGCGGGTTGTCTACCACGCCATCTCCCCAGGCTGCCGAGGTCAGCACGCCCGAACTCTGGTTGCGGAACAGCTCCAGGCCACCGCTGTCGTTGTAGCGCACGCGCAGGAATTCGCGGCGCTTGTCCCCGCGCGGCCAATGGAAGTCGGCGCGCACCTCGACCGAGCGCGGCAGCGCCTGCTGCACGCCCTGCAGGCGCAGCACGAAGGGGCGCACCAGCAAAAGGAAGGTGACGAAGCTGGAGACCGGGTTGCCGGGCAGGCCGATGAAGTGGGCAAAGCCTTCGCCCTCGCGGTTTACGCGGCCATAGGCGAAGGGCTTGCCGGGCTTGACGGCGATCTGCCAGAGGTCGAGCTGGCCCAGCGCCTGCACGGCGGGCTTGACATGGTCCTCTTCGCCGACAGACACCCCGCCGCTGGTCAGGATCAGGTCATGCGCGCGGGCCGCCTCGCGCAAAGCATCCACAGTGGCCTCGCGCCGGTCGGGGACGATGCCGAAGTCGGTGACCTCGCAGCCCATGCGCTGCAGCAGGGCGCGAAGGAAGAATCGGTTGCTGTTGTAGATGCTGCCGGGCGGCATCTGCTCGGGCGCCACGGTGCCCGGCATGACCAGTTCGTCACCTGTGGAGAACAGGGCCACGCGCGGCTTGCGTGCCACGCGCAAAGAGGCCAGGCCGATGCTGGCGGCCAGGCCCAGCTCGGCCGGCGACAGGCGCGTACCGGCCGCGATGACGGTGGCGCCGCGCCGGATGTCTTCGCCCGAGCGGCGTATCCATTGCCCGGCCTCGGGCCGCGCCTTGATGCGCACGCGACCGTCTTCCAGGACTTCGCAGTCTTCCTGCATGACGATGGCATCGGCACCTTCGGGCACCGGAGCCCCCGTGAAGATGCGCGCCACCGTACCCACGGCCAGCGGCTGGCCCACGGCGCCTGCGGGGATGCGCTGCGAGACGGGCAGCTCGGCATTGCCCTGCGTGCATTCGGCGCTGCGCACGGCGTAGCCGTCCATGGCGCTGTTGTCCTGGGGCGGCACCTGCAGCGGCGAGACGGCGTCGGCCCGCAGCACGCGGCCATCGGCGTCAAAGCAGTCCACGGTGTCATCGCCAGCCAGCGGCAGTGCCTGGGCCAGCAGTTCGGCCAGCGCTTCATCGAGGGGCTTGAGCGGGGCTCGCATGGTTTTTCTCCTAGTCTTGGCCGCTGTCAGGTGCACGGTAGCGCAGGCGCTCCCCCTGATCCAGCAGCCATTGCAGTATCTGCGCTGGCGCGTTGAGGTCCAGCACGGGCTGGCGCGGCGGCTCGGGCAGGCGGGCCGGCGCATCGGTTGCCACGGCCAGCACATGGGGATCGTGCGGGAACAAAGGCGCCTGGGTCTTGCCGGCGCTGGTGCGCTCGGGCTGCTCGCGCCAGATTTCTATCTTGGGCAGGTCGGCGTGCTTGAAACCCTCTACCAGCACCCAGTCCACGAGGGGGTCCAGCTCGGCCAGCATGTCGTGCACCGACAGCTCCGTGGGCCGGGGGAATTCGCGCATCAGCGCCAGACGGCGATCGGAAGCCAGCACCACCTCATAGGCACCCGCCTTGCGGTGGCGCCAGCTGTCCTTGCCCTCGTGATCGACATCGAAATGGTGGTGGGCATGCTTGACCACCGAAACGCTGAGCCCCTGCGCACGCATCAGCGTGATCAGGGGCTCCACCAGGCTGGTCTTGCCCGAGCCGGAGTAGCCGGCGAAGCCGATGACCTTCATCGCCATGCACTCCAGCTGCGGACCTGCGGACAGCCCGGCCGTGGCATCAGTCGCAATGCCGGGCGATGTAGGCCTTGACCTGCTCGGCGTCGGCCGGCAAGTCGGTCACGCGCTTGGGCAGGTCCTCGATGCCTTCGAACTTGGCCGGGCGATCGGGCAGGCGGCCCAGGGCCTCCTCGATGGTGGCGGCGAACTTGATGGGCAGTGCCGTCTCCAGCACGATCATGGGCACGCCGGCCTGCAGCTGCTCGCGCGCCACCTTGACGCCGTCGGCCGTGTGCGTGTCGATCATGGTGCCGAAGCGCTCGAAGGTATCGCGGATGGTGGCCAGGCGGTCGGCATGCGTGCTCTTGCCGCTGACGAAGCCGTAGCGGGCAGCAGCTTCCTGGAACAGCGGATTGCCGCCCAGGTCGAAGCGGCCCTGGCGTGCCACGCCCTCGGCGAACAACTCGCGCGTGGCCTGTCCATCGCGACCCAGCAGGTCGAACACGAAGCGCTCGAAGTTGCTGGCCTTGGAGATGTCCATCGAGGGGCTCGATGTCTCGTAGGTGTGCTCGCTGCCGCGCACCACGTAGGCGCCCGTGCGGAAGAACTCGTCGAGCACGTCGTTCTCGTTGGTCGCCACCACCAGGCGTTCGATCGGCAGGCCCATCTGGCGCGCCACATGGCCGGCGCAGATGTTGCCGAAGTTGCCGCTGGGCACCGTGAAGCTGACCTTCTGGTCATTGCTCTGCGTGGCCTGCAGGTAGCCGGCAAAGTAGTAGACGACCTGGGCCAGCAGGCGGGCCCAGTTGATCGAGTTGACCGTGCCGATCTTGTACTTCGCCTTGAAGGCGTGGTCGTTGGAGACGGCCTTGACGATGTCCTGGCAGTCGTCGAACACGCCCTCGATGGCGATGTTGTGGATGTTGGCATCCTGCAGGCTGAACATCTGGGCCTGCTGGAAGGGGCTCATGCGGCCGCGCGGGCTGGTCATGAACACGCGCACGCCCTTTTTGCCGCGCATGGCGTACTCGGCCGCGCTGCCGGTGTCGCCGCTGGTGGCGCCCAGGATGTTCAGCTCCTCGCCACGGCGGCCCAGTTCGTACTCGAACAGGTTGCCCAGCAGCTGCATGGCCATGTCCTTGAAGGCCAGCGTGGGGCCGTTGGACAGGGCTTCGAGCCACAGGCCGTCTTCCAGCGGGCGCAGCGGCGTGATCTCGGCCGTGCCGAACACCTGCTGCGTATAGGTCTTGGCGCACAGGGCGCGCAGATCCTCGGCCGGAATGTCGTCGATGTACAGGCTCAGGATCTCGAAGGCCAGGGCCGCGTAGCCCTGCTCCTTGTAGATGCTGCGCAGCTCGCCCAGGCGGGCGGCATCGATCTGCGGATAGCGCTCGGGCAGGTACAGCCCGCCATCGGGCGCCAGGCCCTCGAGCAGGATGTCGCAAAAGCGCTTGCGGTCCGCGTGGCCGCGCGTGGAAAGATAAAGCATGTCGCTTCCTCGTCAGTATTCTGTGAGACGGGGCGCGGCCGATGCCAGGGATGCCGAGCAAGGGCCGCCCCGCAGCGAGGGCGTCGTCCCCCTCCCGCGTGCGAGAGAGGGGGAAGCGGCGCAGCCGCTCAGGGGGTGTCTTAGTTCAACTCTTCCTTGCGGATGCGGTTGATAGGGGCCAGCACCGTGGGCAACTGCTGGATCTGCGCCAGGGCAGCATCCATGTCGCCTTCGCGCGTGGCGTGGGTCAGGATGATCAGGTCGGTCTGCGGCACGCCCTGGCTGCCTTCGCTGTCGCCGCTCACCTCGCCAGCCTCGCGCTGCAGCAGGGCATCGATGCTGATGCCGGCACCGGCGAGGATGCTGGTGATCTTGGCCAGCACGCCGGCTTCGTCGGCCACGCGGATGCGCAGGTAGTAGCTGGTGACCACCTCGCTCATGGGCAGCACGGGCAGCTCGCCACCTGCGGCGACCAGCGTGTTCGACTGGAAGGCCAGCGGGGGCACACGGTGCTCGGGGTCGGCCGTGTGCAGGCGGGCAATGTCCACCAGGTCGGCAATCACGGCGCTGGCCGTGGGCTCGGAGCCCGCGCCCTTGCCGTAGTACAGCGTCGTGCCCACGGCGTCGCCATGGACGACGACGGCGTTCATCGCGCCTTCCACGTTGGCGATCAGGCGCTTGGTCGGCACCAGGCTGGGGTGCACGCGCAGCTCGATGCCCTTGTCCGTGCGCTTGGTGATACCCAGCAGCTTGATGCGGTAGCCCAGTTGCTCGGCGTACTTGATGTCGGCCGCAGACAGCTTGGTGATGCCTTCCACATGCGCCTTGTCGAACTGCACGGGAATGCCGAAGGCGATGGCGCTCATCAGCGTGACCTTGTGGGCGGCGTCCACGCCTTCGATGTCGAAGGTCGGATCGGCTTCGGCATAGCCCAGGCGCTGGGCCTCCTTGAGCACCACGTCGAAGTCCAGGCCCTTGTCGCGCATCTCGGACAGGATGAAGTTGGTCGTGCCGTTGATGATGCCGGCCACCCACTGGATCTGGTTGGCCGTCAGGCCTTCGCGCAGCGCCTTGATGATGGGAATGCCACCGGCCACGGCTGCTTCGTAGGCCACCATCACGCCCTTCTCGGCGGCGGCCTTGAAGATTTCGCTGCCATGCACGGCCAGCAGGGCCTTGTTGGCCGTGACCACATGCTTGCCGGCGGCAATGGCCTCCAGCACCAGGGCCTTGGCAATGCCGTAGCCGCCGATCAGCTCGATCACCACGTCGATCTCGGGGTTGGCGATGATCTCGCGCGCATCGCCGACCACCTTGGCCGTGTCGCCCACGACGGAGCGTGCGCGTTCCGTATCCAGGTCGGCCACCATGGCAATCTCAATACCGCGGCCCGCGCGGCGGCGGATCTCTTCCTGGTTGCGCTGCAGCACGTTGAAGGTGCCGCTGCCCACGGTGCCAATGCCCAGAAGGCCTACTTGGATCGGTTTCATAAACTACTTGCCAGTCAAAAAATGCTGCGGCGCCCAGAGGGTGCGCGCCGGCAGCCGGTAAAAAGCGATGGTCGGCGCAAGGCCCTCTCCCCCGCCGGCCCCCGCACAGCTCAGCCGCGGTCCGTGCCGTGGCGCTTGCGGTATTTCTCGAGGAACACGGCCAGGCGGCGGATGGCCTCGCGCAGGTCGGTGTCGTGCGGCAGGAAGACGATGCGGAAATGGTCGGGGTGCGGCCAGTTGAAGCCTGTTCCCTGCACCAGCATGACCTTGGTTTCCTGCAGCACTTCCAGGAAGAACGCCTGGTCATCCTTGATCGGGTAGATCTCGGGGTCCAGGCGCGGGAACATGTACAGCGCGGCCTGCGGCTTGACGCAGCTCACGCCGGGGATTTCGGTGATCAGTTGGTAGGCCAGGTCGCGCTGCACGCGCAGCCGGCCGCCTTCCTGCACCAGCTCGTCGATGCTCTGATGCCCGCCCAGCGCCGTCTGCACGGCCCATTGGCCAGGCACATTGGCGCACAGGCGCATGTTGGAGAGCATGTTCAGGCCCTCGATATAGTCCTTGGCCGCCTTCTTGTCGCCCGAGACCACCATCCAGCCGGCGCGGTAGCCGCAGCTGCGATAGGCCTTGGACAGCGAGTTGAAGGTCAGCGTCAGCACATCGGTGGACAGGCTGGCCAGCGGCGTATGCACGACGTCGTCGTAGAGCACCTTGTCATAGACCTCGTCGGCGAAGATCACCAGGCCATGCTCGCGGGCCAGCGCCACGATGCTTTGCAGCAGCTGCTTGCTGTACAGGGCACCTGTCGGATTGTTGGGGTTGATGACGACGATGCCCTTGGTGCGCGGCGTGATCTTGGCGCGGATGTCGTCCAGGTCGGGCATCCAGCCGTTGGACTCGTCGCACATATAGTGCACGGGCGTGCCGCCGGACAGGCTGGTCACGGCGGTCCACAGCGGATAGTCGGGCGCCGGCAGCAGCATCTCGTCGCCGTCGTCCAGCAGCGCGTTCGTGGCCAGGCTGATCAGCTCGGATGCGCCATTGCCCAGGTAGATATCGTCCAGCGTCACGCCCAGGATGCCCTGGCGCTGGGTTTCGTGCATCACGGCCTTGCGCGCCGCGAAGATGCCCTTGCTGTCCGAGTAGCCTGCCGAATTGGGCAGGTTGCGGATCATGTCCTGCTGCACTTCCTCAGGAGCGTCGAAGCCGAACACGGCCAGATTGCCGATATTGAGCTTGATGATCTTCTGGCCGTCCTCTTCCATCTTCTTGGCCGCGTCCATGATGGGCCCGCGGATGTCATAACAGACGTTGGCTAGTTTTGCGGATTTGAGAACGGTTTTCATGCTGAGAATATGAAAGTGGCCGGCGCGGGCTTGCGGCCTTCATGCACGCCAAAGTGCCCCATGCACCCTGGTGAAACCTATAATTTGACCACAGTTCCGCAATGCAGCATCGCCCTGGCCCCGACCCATGTGGCGGCCACCCCCATCGCGCAGACCGCGCCACCCTCATCCATGAAATTCCACGCCGACAAATCCGAAGCACAGAGCATCACGGGCTATGGCCCCGGCTGGGTCGCCGTGGACCGGGAAAAGTTCGAACACAGCCTGCTTGTCGGCGCCAAAGGCCTGCGCCAGGCCTGGGACTGTGCCCGCTTCGAAGACCTGACGCCTGAGCATTTCGAGGCCCTGTCCCAGCTGGATGCAGAGGTCATCATCCTGGGCAGCGGCCAGCGCAACCGCTTCCCGCCAGCGGCCTGGCTGCGCCCGCTCATGGCCCGACGCATCGGCCTGGAAAGCATGGATACGCAGGCCGCGTGTCGCACCTACAACATCCTTGCCAGCGAAGGCCGTAACGTCGTCGCGGCCCTACTCTTGGAGTAGACTCCTGCCCCCCTGATTGGGAGAAATTCCGTTTTCAGGGTAAAATTGCAGGTTGCGGTTGGGGGCATTTCCGATAAAAGCAAAAACACAAACACGGCCCTCGGCATTTCAACGACTACACCCGAGAGATATAAGCGCATGGCGATCGTTGTCAACAAACCCCTTCCCGAATTTGAAGCCAACGCTACCGGCGGGATCAAGGTGACCAACACCTCCCACACGGGCCAGATTCTGATCCTGTATTTCTACCCCAAGGACAATACGCCTGGCTGCACCACCGAAGCCATGCAGTTCCGCGACAAGTACAAGGACTTCGTGAAAGCTGGCGCCACCGTGTTTGGCGTCTCGCGCGACAACATGAAGTCGCACGACGACTTCAAGGAAAAGCTGGAACTGCCGTTCGAGCTGATCGCCGATACGGAAGAGAAGATGTGCCACATGTTCGGCGTGGTCAAGAACAAGATCATGTACGGCAAGAAGGTGAAGGGCATCGAGCGCTCCACCTTCCTGGTCGGAGCCGATGGCCTGCTGGTGCAGGAATGGCGCGGCCTGAAGGTTCCCGGCCACGTTGACGAGGTGCTCAAGGCTGTCAAGACCCTGAAGGCATTGAAGCAGGCTGCCTGATAGCAACAATCCGACAGGTGACAGAGTGCCGGCCGACATATTCAGGCCGTCCGCCTATGCATAATGGGGCAATGCCTCTTAGCAAAGACGCTTTTCCCTGTCACCCCTCCAAAGCCGCCTCGGTTTCCAGGCGGCTTTGTGCTTTTTGATCCTTGTTGAGGAACGGTTCGTCCACCATGCCCCTGCCCCCCGCACCCGGCCGCCGTGCCGCCAAGCTCTCCCCCGAAGCCTTTCTTCCCGTGCGCGGTGCCCAGCACGCAGACCCCCTGCCCGCTGACGATCTTCCCGATGCAGTCGAGGCCGTAGCTGCCGCCGCGCCACGCAAGCGCAAGCCGGCCCCGGCCTCCGCCTCCAACACCACCACCACAGCTGCAAAGCCCGCACCGGCGCGCGGCCGCAACACCAAGGCCGCATCACCGGCTCCTGCGCCCGCAACTGCAGCCCCTGCCAATCGGCAGCGCCGCGCAACCGACAATTCCAACGCAACGGCAGCGCCGTCCAGCGCCCGGTCGGCCAACAGGTCGGCCACGGAAGCCAAGCCGGCAGCACTGCTGGCAGCACCGGTTCGCCCACGCCGCACGCGCACAGGCCCGAAGACGCTGTTCGTGCTCGACACCAACGTGCTGCTGCACGACCCGACCAGCCTGTTCCGCTTCGAGGAGCACGACATCTTCCTGCCCATGGTGGTGCTGGAAGAGCTCGACGGCCACAAGAAGGGAATGACCGAAGTGGCGCGCAACGGCCGCCAGGTCAGCCGCACGCTGGATTCACTGGTCGCCTCCCAGCCCTCCGAGACGCTGGACAAGGGCCTGCCGCTGAATGCCACGGGCCAGCGCAGCGCCACCGGCATGCTGTATTTCCAGACGGAACCGCTGGAGACCTCGCTGCCCGACAGCCTGCCCCAGGGCAAGGCGGACAACCAGATCCTGGGCGTGGTCGCCGCGCTGCGCAAGAAGTTCAGCGAGCGTGAAGTCGTGCTGGTGTCCAAGGACATCAACATGCGCGTCAAGGCACGCGCCCTGGGCCTTGCGGCCGAGGACTACCAGAACGACAAGGTACTGGACGACGGCGACCTGCTGTACGCAGGCGCCCTGGCCCTGCCCCAGGACTTCTGGGCCAAGGCCGGCAAGAACGTCGAAAGCTGGCAGGAAGGCGCCATCACCTACTACCGCATCAGCGGCGCCATCGTCGACCAGCTGATGATCAACCAGTTCGTCTACCACGAGGCACCGGGCGAGCCCAGCCTGTTCATGCGCGTGACCGAGATCCGCGACAAGACGGCCGTGCTCAAGACGCTCAAGGACTTCGGCAATCCCAAGTACGCCGTCTGGGGCGTCACGGCGCGCAACCGCGAACAGAACTTCGCGATGAACCTGTTGATGAACCCGGACATCGACCTGGTCACGCTGACCGGCACGGCCGGCACGGGCAAGACCCTGCTGGCCCTGGCCGCCGGCCTGTCCCAGGTGCTGGACGACCGCCGCTACACCGAGATCATCATGACGCGCGCCACGGTCAGCGTGGGTGAGGACATCGGCTTCCTGCCCGGCACCGAGGAAGAGAAGATGGGCCCCTGGATGGGCGCCCTCGACGACAACCTCGAATTCCTGGCCAAGGGCGATGGCGGCAATGCCGGCGAATGGGGCCGCGCCGCCACCAACGAGCTGATCCGCAGCCGCATCAAGATCAAGAGCATGAACTTCATGCGCGGCCGCACCTTCCTGAACAAGTACGTCATCATTGACGAGGCCCAGAACCTGACGCCCAAGCAGATGAAGACCCTGATCACGCGCGCCGGCCCCGGCACCAAGATCATCTGCATGGGCAATCTGGCGCAGATCGACACGCCCTACCTGACCGAGGGCTCGTCGGGACTGACCTACGCCGTGGACCGCTTCAAGGGCTGGCCCCACAGCGGCCACATCACGCTGGCGCGCGGCGAGCGCTCGCGCCTGGCCGACTTCGCCAGCGAGGTGCTGTAAGCCATGGCGATCAGCTGGATCACGGCGCTGAAGCTGGTGCCCTGGGGCGATGTCATCGAGGCCACCCCCCAGGTCGTCAAGGCAGCCAAGAGCCTGCTGCGCAAAAAGGATGCGGAGCAGGCGGTCGGCGCGCAGCCGGCTGCAGCCGGCGAGCCGCTGGCAGCCCCGCGCTCGGCTGGCGAACAGGCTCTGCTGCTGATCCAGGCCCAGGAAGCCCGCATCACGCAGCTGGAGCAGTCACAGCGCCAGTCGCTGGAACTGATCGAGAAGCTGGCCGAGCAGAATGCCCAGATCGTGGCCACCGTGGGTGCGCTGCGCATGGGCGCCCAGCGGCTGGCCTGGGCCTGCGCCATCCTCGGCGCCTGCGTGGCAGGTCTGCTGATCCATGCCTGGCGTACATAGACCGCCCACTGCAAAAAAACCAAACGGCCCCTCGGGGCCGTTTTTCATGGAAAGCCTGAAAGCCAAGTGCTGCAATCAGTACTCGTCGCCACCACCGTAGCCCACGGCCAGGTTCTCGAAGCGCGTCTGGTTTTTCTGGAAGAACAGCTTGACCGTGCCGGTCGGGCCGTTACGCTGCTTGCCGATGATGACTTCGGCAATGTTGGGCTCCTTGCTGTCCTTGTTGTAGTAGTCATCGCGGTAGATGAACATGATGATGTCGGCATCCTGCTCGATGGCGCCCGATTCGCGCAGGTCGGACATCATGGGGCGCTTGTCGGTGCGCTGCTCCACCGAACGGTTGAGCTGGGACAGGGCAATCACCGGGCACTGCAACTCCTTGGCCAGCATCTTCAAGCCCCGCGAAATCTCGCCCAGCTCGGTCGCACGGTTGTCGGAACTGGCGGCCGAACCCGAGCCGCTCATCAGCTGCAGATAGTCGACCACGATCAGGCCCAGCTTGCCGCAGGTACGCGCCAGGCGCCGCGCATTGGCGCGCAGCTCCGTAGGCGACAGGCCTGGCGTCTCGTCGATGTGCAGGGATACCGTGCGCAGCCGCTCGATGGCTTCCGTCAGGCGCGGCCACTCGTCATCGTTGAGCTTGCCCGTGCGCAGATTGCCCTGGTTGACGCGGCCGATGGAGCCGACGATACGCACCGCCAGCTGGGCCGCGCCCATTTCCATGGAGAAAATAGCGACCGGCAGGCCTTCGTTGAGCGCCACGTGCTCGGCGATATTCACCGCAAACGAGGTCTTGCCCATCGAGGGGCGTGCGGCCAGCACCACCAGGTCGCCAGCCTGCAGGCCACTGGTCATGCGGTCCAGATCGACGAAGCCCGTGGGCACGCCGGTCACGTCCATGGGGTTGTCGGCCATCTCCTGGACACGGTCCAGCAGGTCCACCACCAGCGTGTCGAGCGACTGGAAACCCTGCTTGTTGCGCGCCCCCTCCTCGCCGATGGCCAGGATCTTCTGCTCGGCCTCGTCAAGGATGCGGTCCACCGTCTTGCCCTGCGGATTGAAGGCATTGGTGGCGATGTCATCACTGGCCGTCACCAGCTTGCGCAGGATGGAGCGCTCGCGCACGATCTCCGCGTAGCGCCGGATGTTGGTGGCACTGGGCACGTACTGCGCCAGCTGGTTCAGGTACAGCAGGCCGCCAATTTCCTCGGCCTTGCCCATGCCCTGCAAATGCTCGTACACCGTGATCACGTCGGCCGGCTTGCTGGCATTGATCAGCTTGCCGATGGCCTCGTAAATCAGCTTGTGCTCATGGCGGTAGAAATCACCATCCACCAGCAGATCGCCCACGCGGTCCCAGGCACTGTTGTCCAGAAGCAGGCCACCCAGCACGCTGGACTCGGACTCCATCGAATGCGGCGGCACGCGCAACTGCGCGACCTGCTGGTCGCCAGCGGGCAGCAGCGGTGCGAACGCATCATCGAGATCGAGCGGGGGCATTACGGACGACATGGAATTCCTGGAGATGAGCCCGCCATCGTAGCGGCTGGCAAAAGGCCGCGCCACCCGGCGTCATCACCCGGGCGCGGCAAAGCAAAAAGCCGCCCGAAGGCGGCTTTTTGGTGATACGGGACAAGCCCCGGATCAGGAGTGGTCGCCGTAGACCGACACCGACACTTCGACGCTGACGTCGGTGTGCAGTGCCACGACCACGGTGGCGTCGCCCACGGTCTTGATGGGACCGTTGACCAGGCGAACTTGCGACTTGGCAACGGCGAAGCCGGCCTTGGTCAGTTCTTCGGCGATGTCGGCATTGGTCACCGAACCGAACAGGCGGCCGTCAACGCCAGCCTTCTGGGTCAGCTTGACGTTCACGCCGTTGAGCTTTTCGCCCAGTTGCTGGGCAGCAGCCAGCTTTTCAGCCGCTTGCTTTTCCAGTTCGGCGCGCTTGGCTTCGAACTCGGCCTTGGCGGAAGCCGTGGCGCGACGGGCAGCGCCCGTGGGGATCAGGAAGTTGCGGGCGTAGCCGTCCTTGACCTTGACGATATCGCCGAGGCCACCGAGGTTCACAACCTTGTCGAGCAGAATGACTTGCATGGGTTGTATTCCTTAGATCTTGTGCTGGTCAGAGTAAGGAACCAGAGCCAGGAAGCGGGCGCGCTTGATGGCAGTGTTCAACTGACGCTGGTAGATGGCGCGCGTGCCGGTCAGGCGAGCGGGGACGATCTTGCCGTTTTCACCGATGAAGTCACGCAGGGTGTCCACATCCTTGTAGTCGATTTCTTCGACGCCGGCGACGGTGAAGCGGCAGAAGCGCTTGCGCTTGAACAGCAGCGACTGCGTGTTGCGCTTGGGGCGCTTGTCCTTGTTGAATTTCTTGAACGTGGCCATTTCTGGACCTCTTGAAAATTAGTTTTGTTGAATGTCCTGGATGTGAAGAACCAGCAATTTGCCGTTGCGGGGCGTTGCCAGGAAGCCTAGGAACTTCCACTGGCTGCCGAGCGCCTGGCGGGCCAGCTTTTCAGCCAGCGCACCAAAGGCCACCGCCTTGACAGATGCCGTCACGCTGCGCTCGCTTCCCGCCTCTTTCTGCCGCGACGCATGCTCGAGTCGCAGTTCAAGGGCTGGCAGCCCTGCCGGCGTGTAGCGCAGTGCTTGAAGCTCTGCGATGGCGGCCGTCAGTACAACGTGGTTCTCCACTCCTTCAGGTTCTGACAGGGCTGGGCTCAGGCCTGTTCGGTCTGGCTGGCCTTGCGGGCCTCTTCACGCTCGACGGTCTTCATCATCGAGGAAGGAGCCGTATCGGCCTTCTTCTTCTGAACCGTCAGGTGACGCAGCACGGCATCGTTGAACTTGAAGGCATGCTCCAGCTCAGCCATCACAGCCTGGTCGGCTTCGATGTTCAGGCACAGGTAGTGGGCCTTGGCGAGCTTGTTGATCATGTAAGCCAGTTGGCGACGGCCCCAGTCTTCTTCGCGATGGACCTTGCCACCGCCAGCGGTGATCATGCCCTTGTAGCGTTCCAGCATGGCGGGAACCTGCTCGCTCTGATCCGGGTGGATCAACAAAACGATTTCGTAATGACGCATATCGACTCCTTTTGGGAAAACGCCGCCCACTGCGTCTTGTAGCGGTGCGGCAAGGCAAAGCATTGGATTCTAGCGCAGCCCTCTTCCATCTGTACACTTCGCACTGCCCGAGACCCCGGATCTGTGTGGGGCTTTTGCCCCGTCGCCCGGCTTTTGCCCTCACCGTGTACCTCTGCCGCGCGGATGCACATGCACAAAGCCCTTGAAAATACACCGATCCGCTCGCATCTCGATTCAAGATCGTGCAATCGCCTGGCCTCCAGTCTGGCGACCGCTTTGTTTTGTAGCTGAAGTCTCTATCCATGTCTGAACAAAACTCCAACCCCTTGCAAGACGCAGCCCCGGAAGAAATCGAAGCCGCCATGGCGGCCAATGCAGCCGACGAGCTGCAGCGCCTGCAGGCCGAGCTGGCCGAACTCAAGGCCAAGAGCGCCGAGCTGGCAGACCAGTTCCTGCGCGCCAAGGCCGAGGCCGAGAATGTGCGCCGCCGCGCGGAAGACGAAGTCTCCAAGGCGCGCAAATTCGGCATCGAGAGCTTTGCCGAAAGCCTTCTGCCTGTCTGCGACAGCCTGGATGCCGCCCTGGCCATTCAACAGGCCACGCCGGAACAGCTGCGCGAAGGCGCCGACGCCACGCTGCGCCAGCTGACCTCGGCCCTTGAGCGCAACAAAGTCGTGACCATCAATCCGGCTGCCGGCGAGAAATTCGACCCCAACCTGCACCAGGCGATCAGCATGGTGCCTGCACAGCAGGAAGCCAACACCGTGGTATCGGTGCTGCAAAAGGGCTACCTGATCGCCGACCGCATCCTGCGCCCGGCCCTCGTGACCGTGGCCCAGCCCCAGTAAGCGGGCACTCACGGCAGCACTGACAAAAAAGGGGACAAGCCCCTTGAAGCTGCGCGAGCCGGCCACAAGTTAGCAGTCATTCAAACATTTCACAGAACGCGGAGAGAACTCAAAATGGGAAAAATCATCGGTATTGACCTGGGCACCACCAATAGCTGCGTGGCCATCATGGACGGCAACACCACGCGCGTGATCGAGAACAGCGAAGGTGCGCGCACCACGCCGTCGATCATTGCGTACCAGGAAGACGGCGAGATCCTCGTCGGCGCCTCGGCCAAGCGCCAGGCGGTCACCAACCCCCGCAACACCATCTATGCCGCCAAGCGCCTGATCGGCCGCAAGTTCGACGAGAAGGAAGTGCAAAAGGACATCGACCTGATGCCCTACACCATCTCGCGCGCCGACAACGGCGACGCCTGGGTGGAAGTGCGCGGCCAGAAGCTGGCCCCGCCGCAGATTTCCGCCGAAGTGCTGCGCAAGATGAAGAAGACCGCCGAGGACTACCTGGGCGAGCCCGTGACCGAGGCCGTGATCACCGTGCCCGCTTACTTCAACGACGCCCAGCGCCAGGCCACCAAGGACGCCGGCCGCATCGCCGGCCTGGAAGTCAAGCGCATCATCAACGAACCCACGGCGGCGGCCCTGGCCTTCGGCCTGGACAAGACCGACAAGGGCGACCGCAAGATCGCCGTGTATGACCTGGGCGGCGGCACCTTCGACGTGTCCATCATCGAAATCGCCGATGTGGACGGCGAAAAGCAGTTCGAAGTGCTGTCGACCAACGGCGACACCTTCCTGGGCGGCGAAGACTTCGACCAGCGCATCATCGACTACATCATCACCGAGTTCAAGAAGGAACAGGGCGTCGATCTGTCCAAGGACGTGCTGGCGCTGCAGCGCCTGAAGGAAGCCGCCGAGAAGGCCAAGATCGAGCTGTCGAACTCGGCCCAGACCGACATCAACCTGCCCTACATCACGGCCGATGCCTCGGGTCCCAAGCACCTGAACATCAAGCTGACCCGCGCCAAGCTGGAAAGCCTGGTCGAGGACCTGATCGAGCGCACCATTGCGCCCTGCCGCACGGCCATCAAGGACGCAGGCGTGTCCGTGTCCGACATCGATGACGTCATCCTGGTCGGCGGCATGACCCGCATGCCCAAGGTGCAGGAAAAGGTCAAGGAATTCTTCGGCAAGGATCCCCGCAAGGACGTGAACCCCGACGAAGCCGTGGCCGTGGGCGCCGCCGTGCAGGGCCAGGTTCTGTCGGGTGACCGCAAGGACGTGCTGCTGCTGGACGTGACACCGCTGTCGCTGGGCATCGAGACGCTGGGTGGCGTGATGACCAAGATGATCACCAAGAACACCACCATCCCGACGAAGTTCGCACAGACCTTCTCGACGGCCGACGACAACCAGCCTGCCGTGACGATCAAGGTGTTCCAGGGCGAGCGCGAAATGGCTTCGGGCAACAAGATGCTGGGCGAGTTCAACCTCGAAGGCATCCCGCCGGCCGCGCGTGGCGTGCCCCAGATCGAAGTGGCCTTTGACATCGACGCCAACGGCATCCTGAACGTGTCCGCCAAGGACAAGGCATCGGGCAAGGAAAACAAGATCACCATCAAGGCGAACTCCGGCCTGTCCGAGGAAGAGATCCAGAAGATGGTCAAGGACGCCGAGCTGAACGCCGCCGACGACAAGAAGAAGCTGGAACTGGTCCAGGCCCGCAACCAGGGCGAGGCTGCCGTGCACAGCGTCAAGAAGAGCCTGGGCGAGCATGGCGACAAGCTCGACGCTGGCGAGAAGACCGCCATCGAGAGCGCCGTCAAGGACCTGGAAGAAGCGCTCAAGGGCGAGGACAAGGACGCCATCGACGCCAAGACCACGGCGCTGATGACGGTCAGCCAGAAGCTCGGCGAGAAGATGTACGCCGATGCACAGGCAGCGGGCGCCCCCGAGGCAGCCGCCGCCGCAGCAGCCGCCGGTGCTGCAGGTGCCTCGGCCGGTGCTGCAGCCGCTGACGACAACGTCGTCGACGCCGAAGTCAAGGAAGTCAAGAAGGACTGAACCCAGCGCGTGGTCCCTTGACGACCGCTTGCCGCCGCGCTCGGCCCTGCCAAGGGGCTGACGCGGCGTTCCTGTTCTCACTGACTGGCTAGCAAACACCATGTCCAAACGCGATTTTTACGAGGTCCTCGGCGTTGCCAAGAACGCCTCGGACGACGACATCAAGAAGGCTTATCGCAAGCTGGCGATGAAGTACCACCCTGACCGCAACCAGGGGGATGCCGCACGCGAGGCGGAAGAGAAATTCAAGGAGGCCAAGGAGGCCTACGAGATGCTCTCCGACAGCAACAAACGCGCGGCCTACGATCAGTACGGCCACGCAGGCGTGGACCCCAACCGCGGCATGGGCGGCGGCGCAGAAGGCTTTGGCGGCTTTGCCGAGGCCTTTGGCGACATCTTCGGCGACATGTTCAACCAGGGCGGGCGGCGCGGCGGCGCAGGTGGCGGCCGCCAGGTCTACCGTGGCAACGACCTCAGCTATGCCATGGAGATCACGCTGGAAGAGGCTGCCCACGGCAAGGATGCGCAGATACGCATCCCCAGCTGGGACAGCTGCGACACCTGCCACGGCAGCGGCGCCAAGCCCGGCACCAGCGCCAAGACCTGCACCACCTGCAACGGCATGGGCAGCGTGCAGATGCGCCAGGGCTTCTTCAGCGTGCAGCAGACCTGCCCGCACTGCCGAGGCACCGGCAAGATCATTCCCGAACCCTGCACCAGCTGCGGCGGCCAGGGCAAGGTCAAGCGCCAGAAGACGCTGGAAGTGAAGATTCCCGCAGGCATCGACGACGGCATGCGCATCCGCTCCTCGGGCAATGGCGAACCCGGCACCAATGGCGGGCCTGCAGGCGATCTCTACATCGAGATCCGCATCAAGGACCACGACATCTTCGAGCGCGATGGCGACGATCTGCACTGCAACGTGCCCGTGAGCTTCATCACGGCGGCGCTGGGTGGCGAGATCGAGGTACCCACCCTCTCGGGCAAGGCGGCCATCGACATCCCCGAAGGCACCCAGGCCGGCAAGCAGTTCCGCCTGCGCGGCAAGGGCATCAAGGGCGTGCGCTCCAGCTACCCCGGTGACCTGTACTGCCACATCGTGGTCGAGACGCCCGTCAAGCTGACCGAGTACCAGCGCAAGCTGCTGCGCGAGCTGGAGGAATCGCTCAAGAAGGGCGGCGCCAAGCATTCGCCCAGCGGCGAGAGCTGGACCGACAGGCTCAAGAGCTTCTTCAGCTGATGCAGCACTGAGCCCCCCAAAAAAAACGCCTCTTCCGAGGCGTTTTTCATTGGTGCATCCTCAACAGGGCTCAGGGAGCGGGTTTGGCCTTCCAGGCCGCCGCCTGCCGCTCCGCACGTGCGCGCTCTGCCGCGCTCAGCGGCTGGGCCATGCTGTCGCGCTTGGCCGCCAGAGAGCTGTCCTTGCCCGCTGCCAGCAGCATCCAGAAATAGGCCTGTGACGGGCTGCGCTCCACGCCCTTGCCCGAGGAATAGAGGCTGGCCAGATTGGACTGCGCCAGCGCGTCGCCCTGCTGGGCGGCACGCTCCAGCCAGCGCGCGGCCTGCTTGTCGCTGGCAGGCACGCCCTGGCCATTGGCATACAGAACGCCCAGGTTGGACTGGGCTGCGGCACTGCCCTGCTCGGCCGCCTTCTCCAGCCAGTGTGCGGCCTGCGCCATGTCGCGATCGACCACGCCACCCTCGGCATAGAGCATGCCGGCGTTGAATTGCGCATCGACATGGCCCTGGCCTGCCGCCGCCACAAACCAGCGCAGCGCCTGCGCCACATCCTCGGCCACGCCCCGGCCCGTGGCATACATCACGCCCAGGCTGTACTGGCCGGCCGCCTCCCCCTGTTCGGCCGAGCGCTGGAACCATTGCACGGCCTGGACGGGATCCTTGACGGCTCCGCGCCCCTCGGCCAGCATCAGGCCCAGGTTGTTCTGTGCCACGGCGTCACCCTGCTCGGCCGCCTTGCGATACCACTGCACGGCCTGCGCATCGTCGCGCACCACGCCACGGCCATTGGCGTACATCAAACCCAGGTCGGACTGAGCCGGCGCATAGCCTTGCTGGGCCGATTTCTCATACCACCGGGCAGCAGTCTCCGCATCCAGGGCAA
>NZ_JTKZ01000610.1:0-4931 GCF_000799035.1 Delftia sp. ZNC0008 | reverse complement strand
CCGCGTGGCCACGGCCAGCAGGCTGGGCCGCAAGGCCGGCGCAGCGCAGGGATTCCAGAAAAGGGAGACAGGGGCGCAGGAGCGTGAAGATGGAGCCATGGCAGGAATCGGGGAACGAGGGTTGCTGGCTAGCTGCCGACCTCTTCGCGGAGTGCTCTTGCGAGACCATTGATTCCCCCCGGGTGTGATTTCTTCCTGCTGGCTTTCCGCGATTCTCCCACCAATTGATAATGATTATCATTTGTTTTGTATCATTTACGTCACAGGGGCAGATCACGGTCCCGCGCGGACCTCCTCCACAAACCCCACACAAAGACTCGACAGCGCAGCAAGATTGCCCGCTCACACTGCGGCGGCTGAATATCTGGAGCCCTTTGCTGTGACCAATAACGCCCAACTCCTGGCCGACGAAGCCAAGTACTGCTCGTTCGGGGATACCGTCCACTACGTCAATCCCCCCAAGATCTTTTCGGGCTGCGAAGGCAGCTACATGTACGACGAGGCCGGCACGCCCTACCTCGATCTGCAGATGTGGTATTCGGCCGTGAACTTCGGCTACAAGAACAAGCGCCTCGAGCAGAAGATGATCGAGCAGCTGCAGACCCTGCCCCAGGTCGCCAGCCAGTACCTGCACCCCACCAAGATCGAGCTGGCCAAGTTCATCGCCCAGGATGCGGAGCGCAAGTGGGGCCATGCCGGCCGCGTGCACTTCAACGTGGGCGGCGCCCAGGCCATCGAGGACTCGCTCAAGGTCGTGCGCAATGCCAGCGGTGGCAAGAGCCTGATGTTCGCCTTCGAGGGCGGCTACCACGGCCGCACGCTGGGCGCCTCCAGCATCACCTCCAGCTACCGCTACCGCCGCCGCTACGGCCACTTCGGCGACCGCGCGCAGTTCATCCCCTTCCCCTACCCGTTCCGCCGCCCCAAGGGCATGACGTCGGAGGAATACGCGGACTCCATCGTCCGGGAATTCGCGCGCAAGTTCGAGAACGAATACCACGCCATCTGGGACCCCAAGACCAACCAGTGCGAGTACGCAGCCTTCTACGTGGAGCCCATCCAGGGCACGGGCGGCTACGTCGTGCCGCCGCCCAATTTCTTCAAGGGCCTCAAGAAGGTGCTGGACGACCACGGCGTGCTGATGGTGGTCGATGAAATCCAGATGGGCTTTTGGCGCACCGGCACGCTGTGGTCGGTGGAGAACTTCGGCGTCAAGCCCGACGTGCTGGTCTTCGCCAAGGCGCTGACCAACGGCCTCAACGCCCTGTCGGGCCTGTGGGCGCGCGAGGAACTGATCAACCCCACCATCTTCCCGCCGGGATCGACGCACTCCACCTTCGCCTCCAACCCGCTGGGCACGGCCCTGGGCCTGGAAGTCATGAAGATGACCCACGAGATGGACTTCGGCCGCCAGGTGCGCGAATCGGGCGCCTACTTCCTCGAAGGCCTCAAGGAGCTGCAAAAGCGCCACAAGGAAATCGGCGATGTGGACGGCCTGGGCCTGGCGCTGCGCGCCGAGATCTGTACCGAGGACGGCTTCACGCCCAACAAGGCGCTGCTGGACAAGATGGTGGACATCGGCCTCGAAGGCGGCCTGGAATACAAGGGCAGCAAGCGCGGTCTGGTGCTGGACGTGGGCGGCTACTACAAGAACGTGATCACCTTCGCGCCCTCGCTGATGATCTCGCGCCCCGAGATCGACGAGGCCATGGTCCTGCTGGACCAGTTGCTCACGAAAGCCAAGGCGGCCTGAAGGCGCGATGCCCGCAGAGCGCCTGCACAACCAGCTCGAACCCCCAGGCCTGCTCGCGCAGTTCGCGGCCCATCCTCCCGAGGGCTTCGCACTGCTGCAGGACTGGCCGGCGCCGGCCTTCACGGCGCCCTTCGATCTTCTGACCACGGCGGACGACGCGCTCAAGGCGCGTCTTTTGTCGTTGCCCGGTGGCGGCTGGCTGTCGCGCCGGCTGCGCCTGTCCACCGACTTCGTGGGCACCACGGTCAGCGAGTACGCCGTGCTGCCCATGGGCATCCCTGCCGCCCAGCAGGCTGCCGCGCTGCGTGCGCGCGCAGGCCGGCGCATGCTGACCATCGTCAAGGACCTGCCCCAGGATTCCCCGCTGCTGCCGGACGCCGACAACGCCCATGCACGGGCGCTGGCGCAGGCCCTGGCCGATGCGGGCTTCATCCTGGTCGAAGGCCAGGCCCTGGCCCATGTGCCCATCGACTTCTCCAGCCTGGACGAGTACCTTGCGCGCCTGTCCAGGAGCCGCCGCCAGAACCTGCGCCGCAAGCTCAAAAGCCGCGCGCAGCTGCAGGTGCAGCGCATTCCCACGGGCGCGGCCTTTGCCGATGACGCCTGCGTCGATGCCTACTACGCGCTGTTCGATGCGGTGTATGCGCAAAGCGAGATCCACTTCGACAGGCTCACGCGCGATTTCTTCGCGGCCGTGCTGCGCGATGCAGGCAACGGCGGCCTCGTCTTCGAGTACCGCGCGCTGCAGGACGACGGCGCGCCCGGCGTGCTGCTGGGCTGGAACCTGTGCTTCGAGCACGGCGGCAAGCTGATCGACAAGTACATCGGCCTGTCCTACCCGGCCGCACGCGAGGCCAACCTCTACTTCGTGAGCTGGATGGTCAACCTCGAATACGCCATCGAACGCGGCCTGAGCCACTACGTGGCCGGCTGGACCGATCCCGAGGTCAAGGCCCAGCTGGGCGCCAGCTTCACCTTCACGCAGCATGCGGTCTTCATCCGCAACCCGCTGCTGCGCGCACTGGGCCGGCGCTTTGCCGGCCACTTCGAAAGCGATCGCCAATGGAGCGAACAGAACTGAATGCCCAGCCGGTCGTGCTGGATGTGGATGGCTCGGTGGGGTCCTTGCCCGGCGAGCTGCGCCTGCCGCTGCAGCACTGGCAGGAGCAGGTGCGCTTCGGCTGCGGCCTGCGGCGCTTCGCGCGGTTCCGCGCGGCGCTCGATGCACAGCTGCCCGCCGCGCATGGCACGGCCCTCATGGGCAGCGGCGACTTCCACCATCTGAGCTGGCCGCTGATCGAGCGCTGCATCGCGGCGCGGGCCCTGTCCTCAGGCCGGCCGCTGCGCGTGGTCGTGCTGGACAACCACCCCGACAACATGCGCTTTCCCTGGGGCGTGCACTGCGGCTCCTGGGTGCGCCGCGTGGCCCTGCATCCGGCCGTCTCGCATGTGCACGTGGCCGGCATCACTTCCGGCGACATCGGCCGCGCACACGCCTGGGAGAACTACCTCACGCCGCTGCGCGCGGGCCGCCTGAGCTACTGGAGCGCGGGCGTGGACACGGGCTGGGCGCGCCGCCTGGGCGTGGACTCGGCCTTTCGCAGCTTTGCCAGCGTAGCCGAGCTGTCGCGCACGCTGGCGCGCATGCTGCGCGAGCAGGCCCAGCCCACCTACCTGAGCATCGACAAGGACGTGTTCGCGCCCGAGGTGGTGCGCACCAACTGGGACCAGGGCCGCATGCTGGAGAGCGAAGCCATGGACATCATTGGCGCGCTGTCCGGCCAGATCGTGGGCAGCGACATCACGGGCGATGTGTCTTCCTGGCGCTACGCGACCTGGTGGAAGCGCTGGATGAGCGCGGGTGACGGCCAGGACACGCAGATCGGCGCGCAGACGCTGGCCACCTGGCAACTGGGCCAGCATGCGTTCAACGAGCGCCTAGTGGAGCGTCTGCAGCAGGCCGGCTGAGGCCCCACCGGAGCTGCGGCGACCGGGGCTGCGAGGTCAGGCGGCGGCCTGCTTCGTGGCGCTTTCCAGCACCTGGACCAGATCGCCAAAGCGCGCGTCGTCGAACCACAGGCTGTTGCCCACGGCCACCAGGCGCCGTGCCCAGTCGCGCCCCTGGTCCACCACGTCCTGGCGCGCCAGGCCCAGCACATGGTCGTAGCGTCCATAGTCGGGCAGCACATGGACGAAGGGCAGCGACAAACCCCAGCCCCGCCCCCATTGCGCGCGCAGCAGCGCATCGCGCGTGGCGGCATCGCGCAGGCGCAGCAGCAGCACGGGCCAGACGCCTTGCGCACCCGGCACGGTGTCGCCCACCACCTCGATGCCATCGATGGCCGACAGCCAGGCGCCGCGCTCACGCGCCTGGCGCTGCAGTTGCTGCTGGAAATCCGCCAGCCGCGCCAGCGCGCGCCGGCCCACGCGGCGGCGCCAGGCGCCCAGTTCATGGCGGGCAATGGCGTCGTCGAAATCATCGCCGGCGGCCTGCACCCAGTCGCTGCGCGACAGCGCATCGCGCAAGGGGCGGCCATAGGCCAGGTCCAGCCCGGCGGGGCGGTACAGCGCCGCATAGCCCAGCAGCTCCAGGCTGCGGCGCAACTCCCAGCCCCGGTCCTGGCGCACGCTGGCTGCATGTGTCTCGCGCAGTGCCTCGCGCAGCGCGGGGTCGCGCGCCAGCAGCACGCCGCCCTCGAAGGTGGTCAGGCCCTTGCCCACGGCCAGGCTGTAGAAGCCCACATCGCCCTGCCAGCCCACGGGCTCGCCGCGCAGGCGCGCGCCCAGGGCCTGGGCCGCGTCCTCCACCACCCAGGCACCCACGGCGCGCGCGCAGTCCAGGGCCGTGTCCACGTCGGCCACGCGGCCGCACAGATGCGTGGGCAGCACGGCCAGGGTGCGTTCGCTGCACAGGGCGCGCAGATGGTGGCGGCTCATGTCCAGCGTGTCGGGGCGCAGGTCGCACAGGCGCAGCTGCAGGCCGCAGTGCGCCACGGCCAGGGCCACCAGCGGGCAGGTATAGGCGGGGGCGATGACTTCGCTACGGCCCGGCGCCAGGCGGCGCAGGGTCTGCAGCGCCACCATCAGCGCCGAGGTGCCAGAGCATTCAAGCTGCACGGCGGGCACGCCCAGCCACTGCGCCAGCGCCGTCGCCAGGTCTGCATCGCCCCAGACGCGG